>JALYUO010000916.1 GCA_030853735.1 Chloroflexota bacterium | reverse complement strand
GATCCACCAAGTGCGTCGCGCCAAGCGTCCGGCCAATCGCCATCCGCCCGGCATCGCGTGTCAGCCCGGCCAGGATGATGGTTGAGGCGCCCGCCACACGGGCCACCTGGGTTGCCATCAGGCCGATAGGGCCGGGGCCAAGCACCACCACCACATCAGCGGGGCGGATGCGGCTTTTCACGATCAGCGCGTTATAGGCTACACAGAGCGGTTCGGTCAGCGCCGCTGCGGCCAAGTCCACGCCCGCCGGCACATGGTGCAGCGCGCCTTCGCGCACGGCGACCAGCGCTGCATCGGCCCCGTTGATCAAGACCCCGAAGCCTAGCCGGTGGGGGCACTCGTTGTAGTTGCCCGTGCGGCACTCCGCGCACTTGCCGCAGATATACGCCGCCGTTTCGCTGACCACCCGGTCGCCCGGCGCGAAGTCGCGCACCGCAGCCCCCACCTCGACCACCGTGCCGGAGAATTCGTGCCCCAGAATAACCGGCGGCTTGACCGGGAAGGTGATCTTGTGGTGATACATCTCCAGATCGCTGCCGCAAATGCCCACTGCGCGCACCCGCAGCAGCACCTGATCGGGGGCGATCTGCGGGGTCGGCATATCGCGGATTTCGACCGCCCCCGGCGTGTTCGCGTACTTGACGAGTGCTTCCATAGCCCCTGCCCCCGTTAGCCTTTCACCGCGCCGGCGGTGAGGCCGCTCACGACATAGCGTTGCACAAAAAGGGTGATCACCAGCACCGGCAGCGTGATAATGACCGCCGCCGCCATCAAACCGCCCCAGTCAATCGAGGCGTAGGAGATGAAGCCGAAGATCGCCACCGGCAGCGTGCGCGTCTCCTGGCTCGCGAGCACCAGCGAGAACATAAAGTTGTTCCAGGAAAAGATAAACGAGAGGATCGAGCCGGTGATGATCCCTGGCATGGACAACGGCAAGGCGATACGGAAGAACGACTGGATCGGGGTCAGGCCGTCTACCAGCGCTGCTTCTTCCAGTTCGCGTGGCAACCCCTCAAAAAACGAGATCATGATCCAGGTGATAAACGGCAAGCCGACCATCATATGGCTCAGGATCAACGCCTGGTAACTGCCGACTAGGTTCACCTGCTTGAACAGGATGAACCAGGGGATCAAGAAGGTAATGCCCGGCACGATGCGCGCCGCCAGCAGCAGCAGGCCAAACTTCGGCATATTATAGCGCGCGATAGCGTAGGCCGCCGGCAAGCCCAGCACCAGCGATAGCAGCGTCGAAAGGACCGCCACGAGCAAGCTGTTGCCCATGAACTTGAAGAACGAATACTGCGTAAACACGTCAATATAGTGTTGCAGCGTCGGGGTGAAGCTGAACAGGCTGCTGTTGCTCATGATGTCGTTTTGCGATTTGAACGAGGCCAGCGCCATCCACAAGAAAGGGAAGATGAACAGGAACGTCACAAAGGCTATCACCAGTAAGCGCAGCGCGCCGAGAATCGGCCAGCGCCGGCGGGTGGTGACATCAATGTCCGTCGTCGTAGCGCGGGCGGCAGTGCCCTGCCCCGCGCGGTCGCGTGTCATGTCGCTCATACTGCGGTCCCCCAGCGACTGCGAATCGCGTTGAACACGAGGCTGACCCCCAGGACAATGGCGAAAAAGATCACCAGCAACGACGAGGCCACGCCGAGTTGGAAGTAGCCAAAGCCCTGAGCATAGGAGTAGATATTGAGCGTCTCCGTGGCAAATCCCGGCCCGCCCTGGGTCATGGTGTAGATAATGTCGAAGGTCTTGAGCGCATCAATGGCCCGCAGCAACGTGGCTACCACCAGGGTCGGAGCCAGCAGCGGCAGCGTGATATAGAAAAACCGCTGCAAGGCATTCGCCCCATCCACCCGCGCCGCTTCCAGGGGTTCGTCGGGCAGGGTCGCTAGGCCGGCCAGCGTGATCAAGGCGATCATCGGGGTCCACTCCCAAACGTCCACCAGCATTAGCGAAGGCAGCGCCTGATTGGTATCGGCCAGCCAGCCCTGCGCGGGCAGCCCCAACCGTTGCAGCACATAATTGGCGAAGCCGATGCTCGGTTCAAACATCAGCAGCCAGGCCATGCCCATGGCGACCGGGGTAGCCACCATGGGCAGCAAGATCAGGGTTTTGACGACGTGCTGCCCCGGAAAGTTGCCCCGTAGCAGCAAGGCAATCGCCACCCCCAGCACCAGTTCCACCGCCACCGCGCCAAGGGTGAATTCAAACGTCCGCACTAGCGCGCCGCCGAAGCGGGGATCGTTGCCCAGCACGGTCGTATAATTATTCAGGCCGACCCACTCCGGCGCGTTGATGTTGGACCCGCTCCACTGATAAAGGCTCAGACGCAGCGTGTAGAGGATCGGGAAGATCATCATCACCGCCACGAACAGCGCCGCCGGTAGGATGAACAACCATTTGATGTTCCGATTGGCCCAGGTGGACAACGCCATCGCGGATCCTCCTCTCCTCCCTACGGCGACCCCTACTTCTGCGGCACATCCTTCTTCAGGAAGTCGTTGAACTGGCTATCGGCGCTTTTCACGGCCGCATCCACGTCCTGGCCTTGAATCGAGGCGACGATGGGCGCGCCGATGATGTCCCGCGCCTGGCTGACATGGACGACCAGCGGGCGATCATGATCGACCCCGTTCGCCGCCGAGGTCTGGATCACGGCGGCCAGTTCGGGCGGGAAGCCTTTGGTGCCGGTGGGCGAGTTCCATACCGAGTCACGGGCGCCCGGCAGCCCGCCGGCCTGCAACCGAGCCACGACGTTCTGGCTGGTGGCCCACTTGACGAATTCCAGCGCCGCGTCTTTGTTCTTCGAGGAGGCACCGATGCCCAGGGCCCACGAGGTCACGTTATACGGCTTGGCCCCCGCCGCCCCGGCCGGGAACATCGCATAGCCGATCTGGTCCGGGGTCAGTTGCGATTTCGTCTTATCCAACAGGTTGGGGTAGAGGCTGTCGGCATCGGTGTACATGGCCGCTTTGCCTTGGGCAAAGATGGCGATGGCCTGCGGCCAGTTCATGTTCAGCACGCCCGGCGCGCCATACTTTTGCAACAGCTCGCCGTAGAACTTGTAGGCTTTGACCGCTTCCGGCGAGGCGATGGCCGATTGATCGCCTTTGGTCCAATCGCCGCCCATGCTGTACAAGTAGCTGGAAAACTGGGTCACGGCCGGGCTTTGCTGCCCACGCGACACAAAGCCGTACATCCCGCCACTGGGGTTGTGCAGCTTTGCGGCGGCGGCCATCATCTCATCGAGCGTCTTGGGCACCGCAATGCCTTGCGCCGCAAACAGATCCTTGCGGTAATAGAGAATTTCGCGCTCCGTCACAATCGGCACGCCATACACTTTGCCGCCGAAGGTCACGGTGCCCACCGCCGGCTTTTGGAAATCACTCCACTTCATGTCCGCCGCCTGGGTGCCGGCGGTGATGTCGCTGAGCCAGCCGTTGCCGGCGAACAGGCGGCCTTCTTGCAGCGGGCGGAACATAAACACATCCACATCACTGCCCCCGGCGGTGAATTTGACCGTCAACTGGTCGGAGAGTTGCGTCTCGCCGAAACTCGTCAGATTAATTTTCATCCCACTGGCTTTTTCGAATTCCGGGATCAGGGGCTGGATGCCGCTGTTCCAGGCGTGATTGGCGGCGACCATATTCAGCGTGGTGCCGGCATACTTATTACTGATGCCCGCATCCCCGCCGGCGCCGGCCGCCTCGGTGGCGGCAGGCATCGCCCCCGCCACCGTCGACACGGCCGCAGCCGTGGGACTTAGGGCTGCACTGCCGGCGGTCGCGGTGCCGGTGGTGTCGCCTCCACAGGCGGCCAAGCCGCCACCTACCATGGTCAGCAAGAGTAACATCGTTGCCGGTCGATCCGACCGAGAAAGCTTTTGCATAGGATTTGTGCCTCCTTGCACAGGTGTGAGGAATGGACTAGGTACGCCATCGTCTACAGCTACAAGGCTGTGGCATGATGTATGCCACCCTCCACAAGTACCTGTAGGGGTCACAATAACTTTCGGCAAATTTAGCACGCTAACGAACTACAGAGCATAGATTAACCATTAAATGGATTGGAAGGGGTAGAACTGGGACGATAATGTACATTATCGTCCCAGTTTTGGGCCTTTTCTCGACTTCCCAGGCACAGGTTCTTGCCCGAAATTGGCGATTGGGGCCGCAAAACTCGGACGAGAACATTTGCCCCGCCGTCACTCAGACACAGTCGATAGATTATAGTTTCTTAGCGTGCTAAAGCAATGGAGTAAAAGTCACCCTGTGCAGTGCCTTGCGCCGTAGCTACTGTGTCTGGCCGCGTGGTCCAAAACCCGATCTTTGACGCTAACAGGGTGACTTTTGCTCTATTGCCCGCATAACATGTTTGCTCATTCGGGGCCAAGAATAGCGGATTGCTGCCAATTTTTATAGCGAAATCGCGCCGATTTCCATGGTTCTTACGCACTTTGCATAAGAGCCATTTCCATCCTGTAGTCTACAACTGCCAACGGCCAAACGAGTCAGGGGGCGATAGCGTTGCTCAACACTTTCGTCAATTGCCCGCGCGTGGTGGTGTTATTCCAGCGGAACTCCCGGCAACCGGGGCCACAGTCATAGCCACTAACCAGCCCATGAGCATAGATCGTTTCGATCTGGTTCCAGAACGGGTTGCTGGGGTCCACATCGCGAAACACCGGCCCTGGACTAGTATCGAACGGCCACCCCATGGCGTTGACGACCATCTTACTCATTTGACCACGTGTCACCGGGTTCGTGGGGCGGAAGGTATGATCGGCGTAACCGGTGAAGACCCCATGATTGTACGCCGTCTCCACGTAGAGATACAGCGGATCGGCCGTCGGCACATCAGTGAAGTGCGGAGCACCGGTTAGATCGATAGGCCACCCCTGCGCGCGGACAATCCAGCGCGCCAGCACGCCACGGGCGGCCGCCGTGCCGGCCTGGAAAGTGTTGTCGCTGTAACCATCAACCGTGTGAGAGAGATCCTCACCGCGGCCTACCGGTTTCAGTCCCCTTGCGAGGATTACCCCTACTCGGACGCGGCCCGCTATCGATGGTCTGGGTAGCCAGTCAGGTTTCAGTCCCCTTGCGAGGATTACCCCTACTCGGACAGCCTGCGGGACACTTTTGCGGTTGCGTGTGCCTAAAAACGGGCGATTTACTGCCCGTTTTTACCGCGCTATTGTACCGTGCGGTTTCGGATGATCTATTTACCGTCTGTCCGTGCCTGGGGCGGGACACTTTTATTATGGACCGCCCGTGCGGAACTGTCAAGTTCCGCGTGCCGGGAAACCGCGTTATAGCCGGCGCGTCTGGCCTAAGCCCATGGTCGTTTTGTAGCCGGTGCCGCACCAGAAGGCGAAGGCGGCCAGCAGATGGAGCAGCCGCAGCCAGTAGTTGTCATGGTTCAGCACGGTGAACTGGCAGCTGCCGGTGAAGCCGACCTGGGACGCGCCGGGTTCGACGGGCACCAACGCGGTTTCCAGGCGGTAGCGGCTGACCACCACACATTCGTCGGCGAAGCGGCGCAGGTCGGGTGCGCTGAACTGGCCGGGCAGATGGGCGTTCCAGCGATCCACATAGCTGCCGAAGACCAGCCCCGGTAACGGCAGCGGCACGTTATGCCCGCCGGAGCGAAAGGTGGTGGGGCTGGCAAAATTCAGCGCCAGGCGCGGCGGGGGGGTCGCTCCCTGGAACAGCGCTGCCGCGCCCAGTTCGGCGGGGTCCGCTGTCCCAGCCAACGGATGCGTCCCGGCTTCGGTGCAGACCCCTTCGACCGCGAAGGGCTGCCCGCCCAGGTGCAGCTGGGCGGGCAGGGTGGGCAAGATGCGGTCTAACAGTAGCTGCGAGAGCGCCGGGTCCAAGCTGGTCAGGCGCAAGACACAGGGCTGGCCCGCCGGCACCACCCCGCCCGCCGGTCGCCCCAGCAGATCCGATACGGTGAAGCCCTTCGGCCCCTCGCTGTCATGCAAGCGCGTCGCCAGCGCCGGGTCTACCGCGCCCAGCAGGTCGAACAAGCAGGCGTGGGCCGCTCGTCCCAGGTAGGGCGGCAGATGCGCTGCTTCGAGCAGGCGCAGGCGGATCACGGCGGCCAGGAGCATTTAGGTAGGGTCCTCCTCAGCTAAATTATCAGCTTGTTGCTCATTTTCCTCAGCAACACTACGCTTCTCCAATAAAGTAGCAAGTTGTTGAGTACTCCCCTCAACACTGGTATCAGGTACGTGTGAAATTTTTACTAGTTCCGCAACCAGTGATGATTCTGTCCCGGCCCAATTTTGAGCAAGGTTTATGATAACAAAGCCATCCTTTAGTGGAGCATGGCTAACAGCATCCAGTATGTTTTGCCTAACCCACTCAATATCTATGTCACCTCGTGCATATAAGACCTCTAATAGCACTGTAAATTGAGAGGACCATGCCTTTGTCCAATTCTGAGCAAGATTAAGAATAGCTATGGACTTACGTGGCGGAGCATTTCTAATAATATCCAGTAGATTTTGCATAATCTCTTCAATAGGTATGTTATATCGTGTACGCAACTTCTCTAGCAGGACTGTAGCGTGATGCGACCATGGACCTACCCAGCTTTGAACAAAGTCTAGAATAGGCAAGCATTGATTGGGTGCAGCAACGCTAACAGCATCTAATATTTGCGGCCAGCGCACATCAAACAGGTCAGATAACTGCTGTATATTTGTGGAGGTATCGTATTTCAGGTAGTTAAGCACAGCTTGTAGCAATGAGATCCGAGTATCTGACTGATCGGGTTGATCTGCTAGTAAAAAACTTAAGCTCGTTAAGCGTTCCATCGCTTCTTCGGCCAAGCCCTGCACATGAGACTCATAAGCTGCCACAAAGAGATCCGCTACTAATTCCTCGTCTTTAGTAGATTGGATCAACCTTAGCCATATCGCTACAGTTTCTGGCGTATTGATGGCAGCACTTTCACGCAAAACACGCAGCAAATCCTCACGACTCCTAGGATCGTCCCAAATGTACGCTGGGGAATGTAAGAAGCACTCATATACAGTATCCAGATGTTGGGCTTGGAACAAAGTTTCTCCTACTCTTAATAATACATCCGAATACTCTGCTGAGTTTAGCATATCTAGTAAAAATGCCCAAATCCATCCAGAGCGGGTTGCTGTTTCTTGTGTAACGAATAGTTTTTCGATGATGCTTGATGGATTCCTATTATTATGACTTCTGCCCAAAGTGGTGAACATAAATTTAGCGCAGAAGAAAAATTGCAGGTGTATTTCAGAAAAAAACGCTCTTTGTTCATCAGCACCTTTAATCATGATGCCAGTATGAAAGGGTATAACTCCATAATTAGAATGGTTAGCTAAGATTTCCCCTACTTCAATGGACATACAGTAATCTTTATTCATAGATTCCATATCATGAGCAAGGTTGCTCAAGCCAAGTATAATTTCTTGAATTACATTCCTAGATAAATTATACTTATCTATCTCACGTATGATTACTTTATTTATACAGAATTCTAAGTATTTTACTAGAGGTAAATTAGTAAGCGCGATGTTGGTGTCCACCAACCACTTTGTCACCAAATAATTCGTTGCTTCTACAAGCCACATGGGTACTCTAATTAATCTATTCAGCGGACTTTGCATTAGAAAATCTGTCAATAGTTTTCCGTGATTTTCACTATCTTCTTCTGTTTGGCTTTTAGGTAGATTTGCACGAACATAACTCGCTACATGATCGAGTTCCAGATCACATAAATCTATAATCTGATAATAATTGGATTGCAGAACATCGGTTAGTTGAGGTATTAAACTCTCCTCATCTATACGTACAGAGATGATCCATTTTATTGATAACGTGGTGGAGATAGCATTTTTAATTATATCTATTCGCTTTGTAATAGAATTTTGATCTAGTAATTGTATTTCATCTAATGCATCTAATAGCACAAGAAGCTTTAAGCCGGATTGATGAATGAATTTATACATAGAGTTAGGGTTACTCAGATCCACCATCTGAGTAAGAGCTAAGGTGTTCGCAAAAGACACAGCTAGAAAATCTTCTATGGCTAGTTTATCAGGACGTGATCTGACTTCGGCGAGAACAGGTACAAATATGGTTGGTACATCAGGGAGTTCTGTGGGAGAATCGGTTTTTCTAGCCTCATCATAGTTCTCATAAATTTGACGAACATTTCTAAGTTGCTTAAGCTGCCACTTCTTTAGCAAAGCACTTTTACCACTACCGGCTTTACCCCGAAGCACCAATAATCTGCACGATCCGTCAGCAAGGAAAGCATCGAAAAGATCGTCAATGGGGCGTATAGCGGAAGATCCTAAACATGAACCGTTGAGCGATAAATGTGATTTCAGCGAACCGTACACATGACCATCTTTATCAAATAGGTTCTCGGCCAACCCTTCGATATAGTTCTTCCACTTCCATGAATTACTTATTTGATCTCTACATCCTAACAACTTCGGATTTGAGGGTACTTCCTCTATAGCTCCTGTTAAAACCTCCTCAATCTTATCGTGGCTTGTCGCCCATTCTAAGAGACTGAAGACCTGATCCTTCAAGTTTCCTTCGCCCGCAATCTCTTCAAGATTTTCACCCAACCTATTACGAACCATGCGAGTCAAATCAGCTTTTCTACGGAACGCATCACGTAGAGCAGCATCTAGCTGATTTCTTTGCATTTGATCAATGCTCATAATTCGTCTCTGATCAAGTTTAGAGAACTCAAACCAATCGCAACTCCACCCAGCCCAACGGCTCGCCCGCTTGCGCGTAGTTAGGGCCGCCGAGGGTGAGGCGGCGGGTCTTGGGGAACACGGCGGTGGGGCGGCGGTTCATGCCGGCGCCGAACTGGGCCCGCACGGCGGCAAAGGCAGGCTGTGCGGTGAGCAGCGGGCCGAGGGTTTTGGCGAGCCAGCCGGTGCCCCAACTGAGTTGCAGCAGGCACGCGCCGGGTGGCAGACCGTCCAGCCGGTGCAGCAGCCGCTCATAGAAGCCGGCCACCTGGGGCAGGCCATGTTGGCGGTAGAAGGCGGTTTCGCTGCTGATCAAGCGGCGGGCATGGGCGTTGCACAGGGCGGGAAAGTCGGCCAGCCAGTCGGCAGTGGGGCCAAAGCCCAGCTGTTTTTGCGGCTCCGGCGCGAAGAGATAGCGGTCGAGTCGGATCTGGCCCTGTAGCTGCGTGCCCGGCGGAAACACCTCCAGCGCCACATAGAAGCCCGGCTTGAATTGCAGGCTGCCGTCGTTGCGGATCGTGTAGGTGCCGGCCACGGCCAGGGCGGGGCTGGTGGGCAGGGCCGCGCTATCGCCCACTAGCAGGGCACGCAGCAGATCGTGATTGGGATCGCGGCCCAACAGCCGGCTTTCGATGCGATCATCAGCCGCTTTAGGGTTCGCATAACCCCGCCCCAACACATCGTTCAGTTGCAAGGGCTGGTCTGCGGCGCTGAACAACTGGGCGGCCAGGGCCGTCCGCAGCGCCCCCTTCAGCGAAGAGCCGGGCAGATAGGGCTGCTGCCGGGCGTTTTTGATCAGGGGCAGGATCTGGGGCGGTTGCAGGTCGGGCAGGGGTGCGCCCACCCCGGATGGCGGTTGCAGCCGGTAGCGCACAATACTCGCGGGACCGGACAAATCGGCGGCGATCAGCCAACCCGCCTCCACCGCTTCATTCGGAGTCATGCCCCGTGCCAAACGATCTAGCACGTCGCGTTCGCTAGGGCCGGCGGGTTCGTCCAGTGCGTCGGCTACGTCGCTGCCGAGGCCCAGCTTTGCCAATTGTTGCGCGATGGAGTTGCTGGGCGCCACCGGCGCGGCGACGGCGGGAGCAGCGGTCGGGCGGAGCGATCGCTCATAGATGCGCTCAAAGGTGCGTTCGGCATCCAGCACCGCCACGTCACGGCTGGTCACGATGAAGTCGGTGTCTTTTTGCAGCGGGGTGCCGCCGGCCCCGATATGCAGCGGGGTGATGGTTTCGAGGGTGTAATGCCACACCTGTTTCAGCGGCGGGCGGTCGGCTGGGCGATCAGGCAGTGGCATCGGGCACCTCGTGGATCAGGCCGGCGGGCACCGCCAGCGGCAAACCATAGCCATAGCGCCAGATACGGGGGTCGCCGGCCGGCCACGCCGGGGCCGCCGGGCTGACATCGGCCATCGTGCCCCGCAGCTCATCAGCGGGCCAGGGCAGCACGGAGCCTTCCGCCACCATCAGTACATCCGCCCAGCGCGTGCCGCCGATCCCCGGCGCGCCCACCCAGCCCCGGCGCATGGTCAGGTCATAACGACCCTGGGCCAGGGTGGTGACTTCGGCGCGAGCCGGGTAATACAACGCCAGAGTCATGGCGGCAGCGGGGCCGGGGGGCACCGGTAGGGCGGGGGCCGCATAGCCCAGCACGCCGGTGGCATCGGCTTCCAGCGTGAATTGGCCGTAGCCCGCGCTGCGTTCGCCGCCAATGCCTTCTTCGCCCAGGTAGGCCAGTGCGCCGTGGATCGCCGGCTGCCACGCCGGGTCGCGCCACTCAATCAGGCAGTAGAGGCCGGCCCCTTCGGGAAAGACGATCCGCCCGGCCTGATAGACCTGGGCGGCGTTACTCACCCGATCCACCGTCACGCGGGGCACGTCGCCCGTCTGCCAGAAGCGCACCGAATCGTCGAGCGCATCCGGGTCGGCAAACGGCGCGATCAGCATGGCGCGTTCCGCCGCTGTGACCCACACCGCGCTGTTGTGCAGTTGGTTCTCCGGCGCAAAGACGGCGGCTTGGGCGGGAGTCGTACCCGCGTCGATCCAGGCGGCGAACAGGTTCCATGACAAGTAGCGCGCTTTGCGGGCGGCTTTCGCGCCGGCGGCAAATAACGGCAAGGGGCGCGGCAGTAGCAGCACCTCGCCGGCATAGGGGAAGAGCGACGACAGCAGAAACGGCGGGGCGCCGGCGCGACAGGTGTCCAGCAGCGCCTGGAGCCCATACGCCCCCGTTAAGCCTTGGGTCGCCCGCAGCGCCTGGCACAGGGCACCGAACAGGGTGTCGGAGGCCGCCGTGAGGGCGCTGGCTTCGACCCCCACCCCCCGAATGCCGAAATGGAAGCCGCGTTGCGCGTGCAGCCGGTAGACCCGCCGTTGCGCCATCTCAGTCCTCGCTGACAGTGGGAGCCGCTAACCCCTGCCAGTAGCTTCGCAAGGCCGCCAAGTTGCTCAAAGGCTCCTTAGTCTTGTCACCGTCCGTGCCTTGCTTATAATCGTCCACTGTTTTGGTCTGTAGATGTAGATTCATGAAGCTGATTTGGCCGCTGCCCCGCGATCCCTGACCGCCCAAATAGTCGTCTTGCAGTAGTTCCAAGGCCCGCACGACATTGCCGAAGCGCGCCCAGTCACCTGCTTCATACAGCGTGTAGATCAGGCAGAAGGGACTGAACACCGCGCCGGCCGGCACGCGCTCCATCTGGCGCGGGGTGGCCGCCGAGGTCACGCGGTCAATGGCCGCCTCCCACTTGATCTCGGTGTAGGGCAGGTCGGTTCGCAAGGCCAGCAGGTCCAGGGCACTCGCATCACTCAGCATCACATCGCGCACCAGCAGGCGGGTCGGGCTGGAAGCGGGGAGTTCCCCCGGAATGCCGAACACCTGACAGACGGGGCACTGTTTATAGGCATCGGGGGTTTTGCAGACATGAATGGCAACGCCCTGGCCGATGGGAAAGTTTTGTGGGCGGCCTGCGAATTTTTCGCTCAGGGAACGCAGCTTGCCGCGCAACGAGGAGCCGGGAATGTAGGGTCGCCCGGTGAGCGGGTCGCGGATCACCTGGTTGTCCACGCCGCCGATGCTGAGGGTGGAGGCCGCGCCGCCGATGTGCAGCCCGCTCTCCAAGCGAATGTCGCCACTGAGGAAGATGCGTCCACGCAAACGGACGCTCTTAAACTCGGCCTGGGTGTCTGCCATGCTGTGGACCCTCCTTAACGGCCGCCCGCCGCGCGGTGATAGGCCAGGATGGCCTCGAAAAAGTCCAGGAACTGTGCGAACCGCTGCAAGGCTTCATCTTCGGGGCCGTCCAGTACGCCGTCAATGGCCGGGGTCAGCACATCGGCAAGGTGGCGCACCACCGGGTTGCGGCTGGCGGCGTAGGCCAAGCGCGGCTTGAGCAGCGTGAGTTCGCGTAACGAGTCGCGGGTACGCTTGGCTTTGGTGGCGGCGGTGTCGTCGGACGCGCGGCTGGTGGGCACTCGCCAGTTACTTTCGATACGCCGCACCGTGCCAAAGACGTTGCGGATCTGACTGGTTGCCAGCCCCTGCGCTTTGAGATATTCGCCGACCGCCTTGGCGTGTTCGACCAAGCGACGCGAATCGTCCACGCTGTTGCCTTGCACAATGCTCCGTGCGGCCGCCGCTGCGGCCTGGATCACATTGCCCGCTGCCGCGACGGCTGTGGGTTGACTCATGCCCGATCCTCCTTGTTCCGCAATAATAGCTCGGCCCAGCGCGCGGCGAGGCCCACTTGATCGATCAGGCCGGGGCGCAGATAAGCGGCCTGCAAATTCTGGATTGGCTCTTTGAGTTCGGCGCGGATGGGTCCTACCGGCAGGCGATCTACGAAGCGCGCCAGCCGGTACTGCAGCAGCCACATCCAGCGGCCATAGACAACGTGCCCGCGCACGAACATAGGGCGGTTGGCCGACTTACCACCGTTCGCGCGGTGGGCGTGTAGCCGCGCCCGGTGCTGATCATAGGCCGCGCGCCGGGTCTGCTCGTGCAGGGCATGGATCTGGAGGATCAGTTGCAGCAGGGGCCGCGCCGCCCGGCTTCGTTTCTGCTGCTGTTCGCCGGCTTGCTGCACGGATGCGCTCTGCTGGGTAGCGTCTGCGGACGGCGGCAGCGCCATCCAGTCACAGAAGCGGGTGTGCCAGTCGCGCACCGTGGCAAACTCGTCCCAACCGACCGTTTGCCCCAGCAGGCTGAAAGCATCTTTGCTGCGCCCATCGGGGCGGGTGTAGGCTTTGGCGGCGGCTTCGGCGGCGCCGGCGCGCTGGGCGGCACGGTAGAGCGGGAACTTGGCCCCCTCCAACGTCACGGCGGCGGATAGGCCCAGCGCCGGGTTCGCGCCGGTGAAGCGGCCAAACTCCGTCCGCACCTGGTCGGCCAGCCGCACCACCCGATCCCAGCCACCCACCACAAACAGATCGTCGCCGCCAGAGTAGATGATATAGAGCGCGTCGCCCCGGCGGGGGTCGGGAATCCCGTTCAACGCCGCACACAGCGCCGGCACCCGCGCCTCGAAAAACAGGCTCAGGCAACTGCTGAGAGTGGCGAGGGCGGGCAAGGTGAGCGCAGGATCGCCGAGGCCGACCGGCTGGGGCTGCCCATCCGCCCCATAGCGGCGAAACGCCCCGCCCAACAGCACGCCCAGGTTGTCCACATCCATCCGCAGCACGCCCACGCGCGGCACTCCCTGCGCCTGTTCGGCCAATTGGCGAAAGTCTTTGACATCGCTGATTTTTGGGCATTCAGGGTCCCGCAGGTACTGGCCCGGCCGGCTGAGGTCGGGATGGGGCGGATGGTGTGCGACATAATCGGCCACATCACTGGCCTCTACGTAGGGTGTGGTGTTGGCGATCAGCCAGTAGCCGTCCGCATCCCCGTTCCTATCCCAGAACTTTGGCGCATTGACAACTAGACGCACCCCATCGGACGGCACATCAGCAGCCGAGCTAAAGTCGTAGCGGATGCCGGCGACATCGAAGTAGCGCGCATCAGCGGCCGGCAGGGCGGCGCTGGGCGACACGGGCGTGATGACGACAGCCTTGGCACGGCCCAAACGGCGGGCGAGGTACTCGAAACGCGCACATTGGTAGCAGCGGAGCCGACCTTCAGGATCGCCTTCACGACGTTCGTGGGCGGCGATGTCCAACGCTTGCAACGGTTTCTGGCAGACTAAACACCAGCCCGCCGACTGCTGGTTGGGCGTAAATAGCCGCGTATAGGCGGTCGCGGTCAGCAGGCGGTGGAAGGGCTGGTGGCGGGCGGCTTGCAAGGCCGTCTGCACCGCGTGCAGATGCCCGGCGAACGCGGCGCTCCCCAGGTCGGCGGCGGGCAGGGGGTGGGTGACCAGCGTCATGCTGAGGTCGCCGCTGAACTCCTCCAGCAGCAAACCGTCCAGTTCAGCGGCCAGCGCAGCAATAACCGGGGCTGCTCCCACCGGAGCCAGCAGCAAAAACTTGCCCCCACCGGCATAGACCAGGTTCGCGGCCGGCAACCCCAGCGCCAGGCGTAGCCGCCGCACCACCGCATCGGCCAGCAGTTGCACATAGGCCGAGCGCCCGCGCAAGCCTTTGGCGGCGGCGGCGGCGGCCACGGTGTAGATCACGGTCTGGATGCCGGGGATGTCGCCCGCCACCAGCAGCAGATCGCTGGGCGGCGGGGGCGGCACCGGGGGGTCCGCGCCGGCGGTCTGCGCCGCGCAATAGGCCAGGGCCACCACCGTCTTGTAGAACTGGTAGAGCGAGACGGCGGGCTGGGGACCAGGCGCGGGCACCCCCCAGGCCCAGGCGCGGTAGCATTCGAGGAAGCGGCCCAGCAGCGCTGCGGCGGGTGCCCCGTGTTGGGCTTGGTCCCACGCGGCGGTGAAGCCGGCATAGGCCGCCGCAATATGCCCCCTTAGCGTGGCCGCGTCGGGCAGGTCGGCAGCCGATTGAGCAGACAGGTGGCCCGGCCCCACGTCGTCCACGGTCGGCTGCACCAAGCCAGGCAGGTAATAGGTGAGGGGGGGCGGCACGAGGGGCGGCGCGTCCGAGATCGGGGGCAGCTGCAGGAAGGCAAAAGGGGTCGCCAGGGCGGGTCGGGCGGGGGCCGGCGGGTCGGTCCCGCCCGCTACTAGCGCCGCATAAGCCGCCCAGAGGGCCAGGGCCGGCTCGGAGGGCCCACCGGTAGCCTGCGCGAACAGCGCCTGCCCATAGGCGATCAGCGCCGCATCCAGCGCGGCAAACGGCGCGGGGTCCAATGTCACGGGCGCGGGTCTCCTACCTATACCACCCCACCGGCCACGGTTGCAGTCCCACCCGCCACGCCCACCGGGCTACCTCAGCAGCGATGCGCCTATTCTAGCAGCTCGCCCCGGTCCTGTCAAGTCCCCGCACAACCAATGTAGGACATTCGATAACAAGCTGTTTTCTAGGCGGTGTAGTCTCCTGGCGAGGATTCCCCCTGTACGGACACCGGTGGAAATCCTGGCGCGCTGCGTGTCACCATGTTTCAGTCCCCTGGCGAGGATTAACCCCGTTCGGACGTGACCCCGGCAACGCCGGCCGTTCCCGCTACACGTTTCAGTCCCCTTGCGAGGATTAACCCTGTTCGGACATCACGGTGGCTGCACAACCGATGGTCCCCCGGTCGTTTCAGTCCCCTTGCGAGGATTAACCCTGTTCGGACCTCGACGGCGCGGACATCAAGACGCAGACCATCGCGTTTCAGTCCCCTTGCGAGGATTAACCCTGTTCGGACTGCTTCGCTTCGGCAGGCGGTGGTAC
>JALYUO010000823.1 GCA_030853735.1 Chloroflexota bacterium | reverse complement strand
CGCCGATATAGGCGCATTATACGACAGATTGGGACAGGGCGCAACCGGCGTGGGTCGGCTTGACGGCGTTAGGGCAGCCAGCCCTGCGCGCGCAGCCATTCGCTGCCCAGCAAGCCGAGTTGCACCTCAGCCGCAGTGCCGCGCGCTTCGGGGTGCAATTCCAGGCGGTTGCGCTGAAAATATTGCACCAAATAGACGCGCCCACTGCTGCCACTCTGCTGCAACAGCTCTTCGCTGATCGGATAGCCGTAGATCGCCTGCCCACCGTGCGCCTGCCAGTAGGCATAAAACAGGCCGTGCAGCGCGTGGCGCGTTTGCGGGAAGTAGCGATCTTGGGCCGCGGCGGCGAAGGGCGTAGCGGTCGGGAACACGGTGCCGCCGTGGGTCAGCTCGCTGCCCAACAAGCCCAGCACCACGCTGCCGGCGGGGCCGCCAATCTCTGGGTGGTACTCGAAGCGCGCCCGCTCGAAATACTGCACGGTAGGGCTACCGGGGCTGCCGGGTAGCGGCGCAGAGAAGGCTTCGCTCAACGGATAGCCGAACTGGGCCAGTCCGCCGTGTACTTCCCAGTAGGCGCGAAATGCGCCGTGCAGCGTATGTCCGGTGGCTGCGAACCACAAGTAGCCCGCCGTCTGCGGCGCAGCCACCGGATTGAGCGCCGCCGGCCGCGCCGATCCCAGTGCCGGCGCAGCCCACGCCCCGCTCACCGCCGGCAGCGCCAGTATGATCATGCCCAGCCAGCCCAGCCGTCGCTTCCATTGCCGCATTGATTAGGGTCCTCCGCGCGCGCTAGCAGTTCTGTCCGCTATTATAGACGGGCGTTGGGCCGGCTGCAAGCGGGCGGCGCTAACCCGGTTGCGCTGCCGGGGGCAAACGTGGTATAATCCGGCTGGGCGTTGCCCCGGTTGGCCGCTACCATCGAAGCGGAGGATAGGATAGAGGAGAGCATTCTGTGGATTTGCGTACCGCACTGAACCTGGTGCAATTGATTGTCTCCATCGTCTTGATCGCCATCGTGCTGATGCAGGCCAAAGGGTCGAATATCGGCACCGTGTTCGGCAGCAGCGAAGGCGGGGTCTACCGCACCCGGCGCGGGCTGGAAAAGCGCCTGTTCCAGTTCACGATCATCCTGGCCGTGCTGTTTCTGCTGATGTCGATCATCAGCAGCGCCTACGGCAGCGCGCCCAGCGTCGTCGGCCCCATCACGACCCCCTAATTGCGCCCTGCGCCTGCGCCGTGTCCGGCAGCGGGCACGGCGTTTTTGTGTGCCGCCGGACGGACCGCCGGCCGTGGGCCGCGTAGGATGCTCGGCACGGGCCTTGCTCTGTAAGCGGCATACACACCTCCGCCGGATGCTGGGCGGGGCTATTCATTGTCGTAGCAGCAATAGGAATCTTTGCTTTATTGAGGAGTGGCGCACCCCCAGGTGCGGAACGGTGTGGGGATTGCCGCGCTTGGTTCGCCTACAGGTCGGCCACGTTCCGCACCTGGGGGTGCGCCACTCCTCATAAAGAGTGAGAATGTTCGCTATCTGCGACAATGAATAGTTGCCACGTATTAGGCTTGTCTGTGCAGCAGCAAAATGCTATAATCGGCCTACGGGTCGTCCCTTGCGCGTGCCAGGAACCAGCCCGGCCCCTAGGTAGAGGATACAGGTTTGGATCAACAACAGCAGCGCAATGCGGAGGATGAAGATTTGATCGCCCGCATGGCGGCGCGCGATCCGACGGCGCTGGCCGTGTTATACGATCAGTATGATCGACTCGTCTTTTCCTTTGTATTCCACATTCTCAACGATGCGGCTTCGGCAGAAGAAGTGACGCAAGATGTCTTTCTGCGCGCCTGGGATGCGGCGGGCAAGTTCCAGGTGGGCCGCGGGCGCGTCTCGTCGTGGCTGCTGGCGATTGCCCACAACCGCGCCATTGACGAACTCCGCAGCCGCCGCGCGCGCGGGGCCAAAGTCACTACCTCATACGACTTGGCAACCCCCGGCGACCTCGAACAGGCTTTCCGCTCCAGCCTGGGCGGCGCGAGCCAAGAGGCCACCGATCCGCAAGAAGCCGCGCTGAGTGGGATGCGCCGTGCGCGCGTGATGGAAGCCCTCAAACTCCTGCCGCCCGAACAGAGCAAAGTGATCACGCTGGCTTATTACGGCGGCTTCACCCACCGCGAGATCGCCGACCGTTTGCAAGAACCACTGGGCACGGTCAAAACGCGGCTGCGGCTGGGGCTGCAAAAACTCCGCAACCTGCTGGCGGCGGAAGTGCAAGCCAGCGAAATGTAGTCCGCCGGAGCCGGGACCGCGCCGCCACTGCCGCAGGGGGAGGTCCAAACGGCCCAGCCTTGCGTATAAAAGGGTAGAGACGCTGGAGTCCGTAGCCTCGAAGCACCCGGAGTAGACTGAGCAGATGACGAGGATGATGAAACAGGTAACTTGTGTCGAGATCGAAGGATTGCTCCCCGCGATGGCCGCCGGCGCACTCGACGCGGACGAGGCCCAAGCCGCCCATTCCCATCTGGCGATTTGCCCGCCCTGCCTGGTGCATCTGCGCGATTTTCAGGCGGCGGTCGAACAGTTAGCGTTTGCCGTGCCCCAGGTCGCGCCACCCGCCGAGCTACGCAGCCGCGTACTCTATTCGGTGGCCCACAGTCCCGCTCCCCTGCCCGCCGCCGCCGCGTTGCCCCTGTCGTTCGGCGCGCCACGCTTGGCCGCACACCGGCTGCCCACGCCCGCGGCCAGCGGGATTGGGCCGCTCTACCAGCGGTTGGCCCCGGCGCTGCTGGCGGCGTGCTTGCTGCTGCTGGTCGGCATGGGGGTCTGGGCGGGCACGTTGCGCCAGCAGGTGCTGCTCCAGCAACAGCGCCTCCAAGCCCAAACCACCTTGGAGGAGATACTGCACACGCCTGGCGCGACGCTGGCCCTGCTCACCGCACCGGGGAACAGCCCCGCGCACGGTCAGGCCGTCCTCGCGCCGCGCCGGCAGCAAGTGGCCCTCTTGCTCACCAACTTGCCCCAGCCGGCCGCCGGGCGGGGCTATCAGCTCTGGCTGCTGCGCCGCAATGCGCCGCCCGTGCCCGCCGGGATGTTCAACGTAGACGCGCAAGGCGTGGGCATGGTGATGGTAGATACCACCGCCGAACCCGCCGACATGGCCGGGCTCCAGATCACCGACGAACCAGCCGCCGGCGGCAGCCCCGCGCCCACCGGCACCGCTTGGCTGGCCGGCTGGTATCGCTAGAGGCGGGATCTGCGCCGCGTTCAGGGTGCCGTACTCGTTTCCCCCGCCCCAGGCTGACCCTTTCCGCACGGCCTAAAGACCTTCGCCCAACGATGCAACACTGCAAAATCTCCGTGTCTCCGTGTCTCCGTGTTGCAGCCTGACGTGCTACGTTGCGGTTTCCGTGCGGAGATAGAGGTAGAAGCAGCCGGTGCTGACCGCGCAGAGCAGATGCCAGAGCGCATGACCCTGCAACAAGCTGCTGGGAATGCACCAGGGACCGGCGGTATTGGACCAGAGCCAGATGCCCCCGTAGGCACCGGCAAAAGTCAGCAGCGCGGCCACCAACCAGGGTCGCCCCTGGCGGTGCAGGCCACCCACGCCGCGCCGCAGGATCGCCGCTTCCAGGCCCAGCACCAACACAATGGTGCCGCCAAACAGCAATTGGCCGCTTTTGGGCACCAGCGCATTCGCCAGCCCCTGCGCCAGCACGAGCGGTACATAGGCGGCGAGGAACACCCGCCCGGAAGCGTGACGGATGCGAACCAGATCATAGACCAGCAAGAAAGTGCTGTAGAGCATCATGGAAAACAGGTCCAGCCAGCCGCCCCAAGCGCGCAGCGAGCCGTGGAAAAACATACTGGCCGGGCCAAGCGCCACCACCAGCAGTCCGTAGCCGACCCCATACGCCCCAGCTTGGGCCAGGGGATTGGCCGCTGGTTGCGCGCGCAGGCGCGGATGCCCCACCCGCCAGAGAATACCCAGGCCCATGACGACAAAGCCCAGGTTCGACCAAGTGTTGGCGGGTTGCCGCACGAAGCTGGACAGGTCGGCGCGCTCACAATAGCAAGTGTCGGGCGAGTGCAGCAGGCAGCTATCGGGGCCACCCGGCCAGCCGCCGGCCCCCAGCGCGACAAACAACGCGATCACCCCGCCCACCCCGGCCAGCGCCAGCCAGAAGGCCCACGCCGCCCACGGCCGTGCGCTCGGCAGCGCCTGCTGCGGTGTTATCGTCATCGCGTAGTGGGAATCATAGCAGCGCGCATCTCATCCCTCCCCTTAGCTGTATCGCTAGACCAGTCGCTCACCGTGTGGTGTATCCTAGCAAGATCGCGGAGCCTTGTCAACAGGCTGGGTACTGCCGACCGTCCAGCGTAGTCAATGTGACGAGTGGACTGGCAACCGGCAGCCACTGTAGCCGCGCTGCTTGCTGCGCCGTACTCGTGGCGGTTCGGCAGCTGCGGACGCTAGAGAGCGCAACAGGCGGCTACGGTAGCCGCGCTGCTTGCTGCGCCGTACTCGTGGCGGTTCGGCAGCTACGGACGCTAGGGAGAGCAACCAGCAGCCACTGTAGCCGCGCTGCTTGCTGCGCCGTACTCGTTGGGGGTCGGCAACTGCAGGCACGAACCCTCCCCTGAACCAGTACGGGCGCAGCGCGGCTACCGTAGTCGCCTCATTTCCATGACCTGAGTCGTTACGGCCCGCCGGCTATGCTATACTGGGCGCAGGCGACGGGTGCGGCAAGTGCCCACACGCCCACGTAGAGGAGGCAGGGCATTGCAGAGCGAGACGGATGTGATTATCGTCGGGGCGGGGCTGGCCGGCTTGGTCGCTGCCGCCGAGTTGGCCGAGGCGGGCAAGCGGGTGACGATCCTCGAACAGGAGCCGCACCAGAGCCTGGGCGGTCAGGCGTTCTGGTCGTTCGGCGGCCTATTCCTGGTGGATACGCCGGAGCAGCGGCGGCTGGGCATCCGCGATTCGGCGGCCCTGGCCCAGCAGGATTGGCTGGGCACGGCGGGGTTCGACCGCCCGGAAGATTATTGGCCGCGCCGCTGGGCACAAGCCTATCTCGCCTTTGCCGCCGGGGAGCAGCGCGCGTGGCTGGCCGCGCAAGGGCTGCGCTTCTTCCCCATTGTCGGCTGGGCCGAGCGCGGCGGCTATAACGCGCGCGGCCCCGGCAACTCGGTGCCCCGCTTTCACATCACCTGGGGCACCGGTCCCGGCGTGCTGGAGCCGTTCCTGCGGCGCGTGCAAGCCGCCGCGCAACGCGGCCTGATCCGCATAGAGTTCCGGCACCGCGTCACCGCGCTGACGCTCACCGGCGGGGTGGTGGACGGCGTGCGCGGCGACATTCTGGCACCCAGCAGCGTACCACGCGGCGAGACCAGTTCGCCAGCGGTGGTCGGCGCGTTTACGCTCACCGCCCAGGCCGTCATCGTGACTTCCGGCGGCATCGGCGGCAACCCCGATCTGGTACGCCGCCACTGGCCCGCGCGTCTGGGCACCCCGCCGGCGGCGATGCTGGCGGGCGTGCCGGCCCATGTGGACGGGCGGATGCTGGCGGTGAGCGAAGCGGCGGGGGCACACCTGATCAACCGCGACCGGATGTGGCACTACACCGAGGGCATCCAGAACTGGGCACCGGTCTGGCCCGGCCACGGCATCCGTATCTTGCCCGGCCCCTCCGCGCTGTGGCTGGATGCGCGGGGCCGGCGGCTGCCCGCCCCGCTCTACCCCGGCTTCGACACGTTGGGCACGCTGGCGCATATCATGCAGACCGGCTACGACTATACCTGGTTCGTGCTCACGCAGCCCATCTTGCGGCGCGAGTTTGCCCTCTCCGGCTCCGAGCAGAACCCCGATCTAACCGGCAAAAGCATTCGCCAGACCCTGCGACGGGCGGTGGGCAAGGCTGCGACCGCCCCGGTGGAGGCGTTCAAGCAGCACGGCGTAGATTTTATCGTCCGGCACACGCTGGACGAGTTGGTGCAAGGCATGAACGCGCTGACTGCCGACCCCCTGCTGGACCCCGCTGCACTGACGCGCGAGGTGCGAGCGCGCGACCGCGAGATCCACAACCCGTTCACGAAGGACAGCCAGATCACCCACATTCGCGGCGCACGGCAGTATCTGGGGGATCGGCTGATCCGTACCGCCAAGCCCCACCGCTTGCTGGACCCCCAGGCTGGGCCGCTGATCGCCGTGCGGCTGCGGATCTTGACCCGCAAGACGCTGGGCGGGCTGGAAACGGATCTGGCCGGCCGGGTGCTGCGGGCGGACGGGCAGCCCCTGCCCGGCCTGTATGCCGCCGGCGAAGCGGCGGGCTTCGGCGGCGGCGGGATGCACGGCTACCGCTCACTGGAAGGCACCTTCCTGGGCGGCTGCATCTTTTCGGGCCGCGTGGCGGGCCGGGCCGTGGCCGCCGCCATTGTCTGACTGATGTACGGCACGAGATTGCATCCAGCACGGGACCGGGCTATAATGCCCCATGACCCCTGAACAGACCCTCCTGCCGGCAGGCCGGGACGAGGCGGCGGCGCTGGCGGCCCGCTTGCAGTTGCGCCCGGCCCAGGTCGTGGCAACCATTGCGTTGCTGGATAGCGGCAACACCATCCCCTTTATCGCGCGCTACCGCAAGGAACAGACGGCAGACCTGGACGAGGAGCAACTGCGCCAGATCAGTGCCGCGCTGGACACACACCGGGCGCTGGAGGCGCGGCGGGCCACCATCCTGACCGAGATCGCGGGGCAAGGCCGGCTCACGCCGGAACTGGAGGCGCAGTTGCGGGCGGCGGCGACGCGCACCGACCTCGAAGACCTCTACTTGCCCTACAAGCCCAAGCGCCGCACTCGTGCCGCTATCGCCCGTGAGCGCGGGCTGGGGCCGCTGGCCGAGTGCATCATCGCGCAAGCGCCCAGCCGCCGCCCCTTGGCCGAGGTGGTCGCGCCGTTGCTGGGGCAGGCGGCAGATGCGGCGGAGGCGCTGGCTGGAGCGCGTGACATCGTGGCCGAGGGCATCAGCGACCATCCCGACGTGCGGCGGGCGACGCGGGCGCGGGCCTTGCGCTGGGGCACCCTCCAGGCGGCCAAGATCGCACCGGCGGCGGATGAGCGCGGGGTCTACCAGACCTACTACGCCTGGGAGGGGCGCGTGGACCGGCTCAAGCCCTATCAGGTGCTGGCGCTCAACCGGGGCGAGGCGGCGGGGGTGCTGCGCGTGCGGCTGGCCGTGCCGGAGGCGGACTGGCAGGCCGCCGTCACGGCGGTATTTCGCCCCGATCCACGCTCGCCTTTCGCCGATCAGTTGGCTTTGGCGATCAGCGATGCCGCCGCCCGGCTGTTGCTGCCGGCCATCGAGCGCGATGTGCGCCACACCCTCAGCACCACCGCCGATGCCCACGCCATCGCGGTGTTCGCCGCCAACCTGCGCGCGCTGTTGACCCAGCCACCGTTGGCCGGCCAGACGGTGGGCGGCATTGACCCCGGCTTTCGCAGTGGCTGCAAAGTCGCGGTGCTGGATGCGACCGGCGCGCTACGCGAAACCGCGACGATCTATCCCCACCCGCCGCAGCAGCAAGCCGCCGCCGCCCGTCGCGTGCTGGGCGACCTCGCCGCGCGCCACGGCATTACCCTGTGGGCCATTGGCAACGGCACCGCGTCGCGCGAGACGGAACAGTTCGTCGCCGACCTGATCCGCACCAGCGGCAGCGGCCACTACATTATGGTCAGCGAGGCCGGGGCCAGCGTGTACAGCGCCAGCCCACTGGCCCGCGCCGAGCTGCCGGAGTTGGATGTGACGCTGCGTGGAGCGGTTTCGATTGGCCGGCGCGTGCAAGATCCGCTGGCCGAACTGGTCAAGATCGACCCGCAGGCTATTGGCGTGGGCCTCTACCAGCACGACGTAGATCAGGGCGACTTGGCGCGCGCGCTGACCGGCACGGTGGAGAGCGTGGTCAATGCGGTCGGCGTGGACCTTAACACGGCCTCGCCGGCGCTGCTGACCTATGTCTCCGGCATCGGCCCCAAGCTGGCCGAGCGCATCGTCGCCTACCGCGCCACGGTGGGCCGCTTTGCCGACCGGGCCACGCTCCGCAAGGTGGCGGGCCTGGGGCCGAAAGCCTTTGAGCAGGCGGCGGGCTTTTTGCGCGTGCGGGCCGGGGCCGAGCCGTTGGATGCCACGGCTATCCATCCCGAAAGTTACGCCGTGGCCCGCGCAGTGTTGCAG
>JALYUO010000822.1 GCA_030853735.1 Chloroflexota bacterium | reverse complement strand
GGGTCACGCCGTTGCCGGTGCGGCGTGTTGGCAGCCGGGGCGGAGTCGCCGTGGCCGAGCGGGCGGACGCACCCGCAGCGCATAGCCGCGTAGAGACTGTGGTCCTCACGACTGATCAAGGCAACGGCAACGGGCAGGGCACCGGCGTGCGCCGTCAGGCCGAGGGGCCGGTGCCGTGGAGCGCGTTGGCGGCGGGCGTGCTGGGCGCGCTGTTGGTGGCCGTGGTCGGCAATATGGCGGGCGCGCAACAGGTGTTGCAGCAGGGCCAGACGGCGGATAACTTCAACTGGTGGAACCCCTCGCGCGTGATCCATGATGCGGGCGCGCCGCTGGGCGGCGAAACGATCAACGAGTTCCCCTTTTTCAGCTTTTTCCTGAACGATATGCACCCCCATCTGCTGGCCTTGCCGTTCGTGCTGTTGGCGCTGGGCATGGCGCTGGCGCTGCTCAAAGCCGGCGCGCCGCGTCCCCAAGATGGGGTAGGGGCACCAGATCCGCGACACGGATTATTAGCGAGTGGCTTACATGGCCGGTTGCGCCTGTTCCTGTATGCGCTGGTCACGGGGTCGCTGTTTGTCACCAACACCTGGGACTACCCGACCTATCTGGGCATCACGCTGCTCTGCCTGGCCTTGCCGCTGCTACGTGGGGGCAGGGGGCAGGGGGCAGGGGGCAGGGGGCAGGGGTTGGACGGTGGGGATGATGGGCCTGCTGTGCTGGTCGTGCCTGAACAACTCAACACTCAACACTCAACACTCAACACTCGTTGGCGGGCTTGGCGCGCGACACGGGGGGGCAGTTGGCTGACGCAGGCGGCGGCGCTGGTGGGGCTGGGACTGGCGCTATTCTTGCCGTTCCATCTCACCTTTACCTCGCTGGTGGGCGGACAGGGCATTGCGCTGCCGGCGAATGTGCAAAAGATCCCGATTCTGGGCGGCTTGGCGACCAAATTGGCGGCGTTGATTGGGCTGAATATCTGGCCGAAAAGCTGGGAAGGCTTCGTCACTATCTTCGGCTTTTTCCTCTATGCGCTGATCGCGTGGCTAGGGGTCATGCTGGTGCGTAGCGTGCGGGCAGCGCGGGCGGATGGGCACCGCGATAGCGCGGCGCTACTGGTGCTGGGCGGGGTTATCGTGCTGGCGCTGCTGGGGGCATGGCTGTTGCAGTTTCCGCTGCCGGCGTTGCTGCTGCCGTTGGGCGCGGTGGCAGTCTACTTGATCCGCGCACGGCTGCAACCGGGGCGTTGGTCAAGTGAAGAACTGTTCGCCCTGCTGCTGATCGCGGTCGGCGCGGCGATCACGTTCGGCACCGAGATATTCTTCCTGCAAGATGTGTTTCACAGCCGGTTCAACACGCTGTTCAAGTTCTACTACCAAGTGTGGGTGCTATGGGGCGCGACGGCCGGGTTTGCGGCGTGGTGGCTGTTAAGCTGGGCGTTTGGCCGCCGCTCTGTCCCGCGTCATAGGGCAGCGGGCAGCGCGACAAAGCTGCTGGTCGGGGGGTGGGCGGCGGGCTTTGCCGGGTTGTTGGGCTTGGCGATGGTCTATCCGGCGCTGGCCCCGGCGGTGCGCGACAACGGCGTGATTTGGCTGCCGGGCATCCAAGTGACCGGGGCGGAGACGCACAAACTGGTGGGCTTGGACGGGATGGCGGCGTTAGGCAACAGCGCACCGGGCGATCTAGCGGCGATTCGCTGGCTGCGGGCCAACGCGCGGGCCAACGACGGCATTGCGGAAGCGGCTTTCACCTATGAGTACAACACGCAAGGCCGGCACGGGCGCGTCTCTGCCTACACCGGGATGCCGGGTATCCTCGTCTGGCGCGGTCATGAGAACCAGTGGCGTGGCGGGCAGCCGGGCATCATGGCCCAGTTCGATGCGCGGGTGGCTGATCAGCTGGAACTCTATACCACGCCCGATCCGCAACGGGCCGCAGCGATCCTGCGAAAATACGGCATCCATTATGTGTTTGTGGGCAGCATTGAGAAGGGTGAACAGGGGCAGCCGAACCCGCTGCCGGCCAATTGGCCGCCGTCGGCCCCGGCGTTGGGCAAGTTCGCCGGCTTTATGGATCGGGTGTTTGAGGGGGGCGGCACGCAGGTCTACCGGCTGCGTGACACGGTGGCGACCGGCCCCCAGCTGGCCCTGTTGCCGGTGCCCCCATGATGCCGCCTCCTGCGCGCCCCGCGCCGGCGATAGACCTGAACGCCGACATGGGCGAGAGCTTTGGCCGCTGGTCGTTGGGAGCCGATGCCGCGCTCTTGCCGCTGGTCACATCGGCCAACATCGCCTGCGGCTTCCATGCGGGCGATCCGGGGGTCATGGCGCAGACCGTAGCGGCGGCGGCGGTGGCGGGTGTGGCGGTGGGCGCGCATCCTGGCTACCCTGATCTGGCCGGCTTTGGCCGCCGCAACCTGGACATGAGCGCGGTGGACCTTGAAGCCGCCGTGCTATACCAGATCGGGGCGCTGGCGGCCTTTGCCCGTGCCGCTGGGGTCGCGGTAGTCCACGTCAAGCCGCACGGCGCGCTCTACAATCGGGCGGCAGTGGATGCGGCGGTAGCGGAACCCATCGCCCGCGCTGTGCGCCGTTTCTCTGCCGATCTGATTCTAGTCGGCCTAGCCGGGTCGCTGTTGCTCGCTGCCGGCGAGTCGGTGGGCCTGCCCGTGGCCGCCGAAGCATTTGCCGACCGTGCCTACGAAGCCGACGGCACCCTGCGCGACCGCCGCCTGCCGGGGGCCGTGCTGTCCACCCCCGCCGCTGCCGCCGCGCAGGCTGTCGCCATCGCGCAAGGCCGGCTCCACGCCCACGACGGCACGCTGCTGCCGCTCACCGCTGCCACGCTCTGCATCCACGGCGACACCCCAGACGCGGTGGCCTACGCGACGACGGTGCGGGCGGCACTCGACGCGGCAGGCGTGGTCGTGCGCGGGCTGCGGGCGGCGTAAAACGTAAAATGGATGTAGCGGCGCTGCTTGCTGCGCCCGTGGGGTAATACGCTATGGCTGATGATGCGCGGCAGGAGACGACTGCTGGTTTGGACACTGTGCAGGTGTATGAGGCGTATCTCCGCAGCCCGTTGGGGCGCTTGCGTAGTGAACTGGTCTGGCAGCAACTGGCTCTGCACTTAGGCTCCTCCCCCTTGCGGGTACTGGACGCGGGCAGTGGGCCGGGTGAATTAGCCTTGCGTCTGGCGCGGGCAGGGCACACTGTTACCCTTGTGGATGCTGCACCGGCAATGCTCCAACGGGCTGCGGAGATCGCTGCGGCGGAAACTCCGGCGGTTCAGTCGCGCCTCACCACGGTGGTTGCTGATCTGCATCAACTCCCGCTTGCGCTAACAACGCAAACATATGATTTAGTCCTTTGTCATAACGTGCTTGAATACAGCCCTGATCCGCCCTCCTTACTCGCGCACTTAACGACATTGCTGACGGACGGCGGCGCGCTGTCGCTGTTGGTGGCTAATCAGGCGAATCCCCCCTTGCAAACGGCGATTAAGCGGCAGGATTTGGCGCAGGCTCTGCAGCTACTGGGCACCACTGTACAACCGACGACCCTTATGGGCGTGCCGAAGCGGACGTTTGCGGTGGACGATGTGGTACAGCTATGTGCCGATGCGGGCCTCTCCACCCTCACAGTACGCCCCATTCGCGTGATCGCCGATCTGCTGCCCGATGCGCTACTGACCGATCCCGCCCAGTGGGACGCACTGTTGGCGTTGGAGGTGGCATTGAGCCAACGCCAGGAGTATCGGGGCATTGGGCGATTGACCTGGGCGTGGGGAACCCGCATCCGCCCAGCAGTTTGGCCGGAATAGCGACCTGATATGCTAACCCCGCCCCAACTGGAACCCTTCGGCGATAGCGCCCTGCTGGTCACATTTGGCACGACGATGGACGTGGGCTTGAACGCGCGGGTTCATGCGCTGGCGGCGGCTTTGCGCGAACAGTGGGCACAAGAGCCGGGCTGGGGTGTGCCGGTGCCGGGTTACAGCAGCTTGCTGGTGCCTTACGATCCTGAACAGCTTACATATCCCCAAGTGTTAAGTATCGTAGAGACGACAGTGGTAGACGTTCTGGCTGCCGGCGATGGTAGTGTCGCTGGGGAAGCGGACCCGCGCAACGTGCAACGGGAGCGGGTCATGATTGACGTTCCGGTACGCTACGGCGGAGAAGGCGGGCCGGATCTGGCCGACGTGGCGGCGCGGGCGGGGCTGACGGAAGCGGCGGTGGTGGCGTTGCATAGCGGCACGCTGTACCGCGTGTTTATGCTGGGCTTTGCGCCGGGCTTTGCCTACCTGGGGCCGTTGCCCGCGCCGCTCGTCTTGCCCCGCCGCGCCACACCGCGCCCACGAGTGCCGGCGGGCAGTGTGGCGATTGCGGGTGGGCAGACCGGCATCTACCCCCTGGCGACTCCGGGTGGCTGGCATCTGATCGGCCACACCGCCGCGCCGTTGTGGGATGCCGCGCGCGACCCGCCGGCCCTGCTGCGGCCCGGCGCGTGGGTGCGCTTTGTGCCGGTGTAGCCGATGCTGGAAGTGATCCTGCCGGGGCTGCTCTCGACCGTGCAAGACGGCGGACGGCGAGGCTATGCGGACCTAGGGGTGCCACGGGCGGGCGCGTGCGACCCGGCGGCGCTGGCCGTGGCGAACGCGCTGCTGGGCAATCCGGCGGACGCGGCGGCGTTAGAGATGACCCTTGCTGGGCCGACCTTGCGCGTGCTGGCGACCTGTGTGGTTGCCCTGGCGGGAGCCGAATTCGCGGCCTACGTTGCGGAAGACGGGCGGCGCTTGCGACCGGGCGGGGCGTATCTGCTGCGCGGCGGCA
The DNA here is from genome assembly GCA_030853735.1 of Chloroflexota bacterium. Classification (GTDB taxonomy): domain Bacteria; phylum Chloroflexota; class Chloroflexia; order QHBQ01; family JAICKM01; genus JAICKM01. Next base: position 750 of record JALYUO010000822.1, on the reverse strand, counting down.
CGACGCTGGTCTGTGGCAGCGCGACGGGTGGCGCACGCGGTTATCTGGCACTAGCGGGCGGAATTGCGGTGCCCTCCGTGCTGGGATCGGCGGCGACCTACCTAGCAGGTGGCTTCGGTGGCCTAGCGGGGCGACCGCTGCGCCTCGGCGACTGCCTGCTTCCCACGCACCCTGGCGATCACCAAGCTGCCGGACGGCGTTGGCCCGATCCGCCGATCTATCCGCCCACTGGTGAGTTGCCCACGGTGCGCGTGGTGCCGGGGCCACATCTCGCCGCCTTCGTGCCCGACCTCCTCGCCGTTCTTACCGGAGCCGTTTGGACCGTGGGGCCGCAAAGTGACCGCATGGGGCTACGCTTGCAGGGGCCGCCCCTGGTTCGCAGCGCGGCAGGGCAGGCCGAACTCCTGTCGCAGGGCATGGTCTGGGGCGCGTTGCAGGTGCCGTCGGATGGGCAGCCCATCGCGCTGCTGGCCGACCACCAGACGGTGGGGGGCTATCCGGTGCCCGCCGTCGCCATCCGCGCCGATTGGCCGATCTTGGGCCAACTTGCGCCGGGAGCCGCCGTGCGTTTCGCGCTCACCGACGTGCCGACCGCGCAGGCCGCCTACCGCGCCCAGCAAGCCGCCTACCGCGCCGCCTGCACGCTGGTGACAGCCGTGAATGGCTGGGATGGCAGCGCGTGGGCCGGGTGAGGGGAGCCGGGGCGACTAGAACGCGCCGCTACCGCTACGAAGCCCGCCTACGCGGGCT
>JALYUO010000820.1 GCA_030853735.1 Chloroflexota bacterium | reverse complement strand
CCCAACACGACAACGCTCGGAAGTAAGCACTGGCCGCGAATATCCGTTTCGGGGTTTAGCCCACTAGCCGCCCCGGCAACGAAATAAATCACTACGGCAAGCGGTATGACAATCAGCCACGCCAGCGCAGTCAACAGGAACGATTTCCACCACTGTGGTCGCTGACCATACCGTTGCATAATGATGCCTTGCGGTATTCCTAACAGTATGAGGCTGATGGAAGCGACCGGTATGCCGTCAAGCTGTCCCAACCAATAGAATCCGGCTGCGGTGCTAACGGCGGCCGCAGTGGTGGACAGTAGCCACAGCCCAAACACGAGGCCGGTTGTATGATTCAGCCCAGGCCCATTATTTGCCATAGTCGTTCTTTCAGGTAGAGGTTTCAAGTTACCCTATACCAGCACTCTCGGAAACACGCCCGCTACCCTATTGTACAATACAAACCGTCGCTTCAGTCGAACGCGCCGCCCTGGTTTTGGCGGCGCGGTGGCATAGCTTTTCGCCTAGCGGTGTGGTATAATCACAGACTGGGGGCGGCGGTGAGCGCGGCCCGGTATTGGTGTGGGATGGGGATGGGCTGATGAGTGCGACGCTGTGGCGGGTGGATATGCACAGCCATACGCGGCTGTCGAAGGATTCGCTGAACAAGCCGCGTTTGCTGGTGGAGACAGCGGCGGCGCGGGGGTTGGGGGCGATCTGTGTGACGGATCATAATGCGCTGGCGAATGCGCTGGCGCTGGCGGCGTTGCCCGATTTGCCGATCCCGGTGGTGCCCAGCGAGGAAGTGAAGACGCGCGAGGGCGAGATTATTGGCTATTTCTTGCAGGAGGCCATCCCGAAGGGACTCAGCCCAGAGGAGACGGTGCAGCGGATTCATGATCAGGGCGGGCTGACCTGTGTGCCGCATCCGTTCGACCGGGCGCGCAGTGGTAGCCGGCTGCAACGGCCGGCGCTGGAACGGCTGGTGGCGGCGGGGCAGATTGATATTTTGGAAGTGTTTAACGCGCGCGTGACCTATGCCGACGATAATGCGGAAGCGTTTGCTTTCGCGCAGGCGCAGGGGCTGGCGATGAGCGCCGGGTCGGACGCGCATACGTTGCTGGAAGTGGGGCGGGCCTACGTGGAAGTGCCGCCGTTCGCCAATGCCGCCGAGTTTTTGGCGGGCTTGCGGCACGCCCAGGTGCAGGGCCGGCTCAGTTCGGTGCTGATCCATGCGTCGAGCCGCTGGGCGACGCTGTTGAAGCAGCTGAACCTGGCCGCGACGGGGATGTAGTGTTTAGTGTTTAGTGTTTAGTGTTTAGTGTTTAGTGTTTCTCGTCTTACCGACGACTGACGACTGACGACTGACGACTGACGGCGCACGGCGCACGGCGCACGGCCCACGGCTCACGGCCCACGGCTCACGGCCCACAGCTCACGGCCCACGGCCCACGGCCTACGGCCCACGAGGATAGAACATGGCGCAGTATAAATCGGAGGGCCGCATTGAGGCGGTGGAGCCGGCGAGTCCGGCGGCGGGCGCGGGCATTGTGGCGGGCGACCGGCTGCTGGCGATCAATGGGCACCGGATCAAGGATGTGGTGGGCTATCAGTTCCATCAGGTGGGTGAAAGCCTGCTGTTGGAGGTGGTGCGCGACGGCAAGCCGGTGCAGGTGCCGGTGGGCAAGGACGAAGATGCCGATCTGGGGTTGGTGTTTTATGACCCGACTTTCGACGGCATCAAACGCTGCAATAATCGCTGCCCCTTTTGCTTTGTGGACCAGAACGCGCCCGACTTGCGGCCCAGCCTGGATATTAAGGATGACGACTACCGCTACAGCTTCCTGTACGGCGGCTTCATCACGCTGACCAACCTCAAAGAGGCCGATTGGCAGCGCATTTTCGAGGAGCGGCTGACCCCGTTGCACGTCTCGGTCCATGCGACCGACCCGGCGTTGCGGCGGCGGCTGCTGGGCAATCCGCGCGCGCCGGAGGTCATCCCGCAGTTGCAACGGCTGGCCGACGGCGGCATCCAGACGCACACGCAGATGGTGCTGTGTCCCGGCATCAACGACGGCGCGGCGCTGGACCAGAGCATCCGCGAGTTGGCCGCGCTGTATCCCCATGTGCGGTCGGTGAGCGCGGTGCCGGTGGGGTTGACCAATCAGCGGCGGCGCTTCCTCGACCCGGCTTTGCGCCCGTATCGGGCCGACGAAGCGCGCCCGGTATTTGAGCAGATCGCGCGCTGGCAGAAGCATTTCCGCAGAGAGTTGGGGGTGGGCTTTGTGTACCCGTCGGATGAGTTTTATTTGCAGGCGGGTATCCCGGTGCCGTCGGCGCGGCTGTATGACGGCTTTGAGCAGTATGAGAACGGCGTGGGCATGGTGCGGCAGACCCTGGACGAAGCGAAGCGCACCGCCCGCCGCTTGCCGGCCACGCTGGATCGCCCGGTACGCGCCGTCGTGGTGTGTGGTTTGATGGCCGCCGAACCGATCCGCACGGCTTTTGCGCCGTTCCAAGCGGTGGGCAACCTGGAGCTAGAGGTGGTGCCGGTGGAGAATAAATCGCTGGGCAAGGCGGTCAACTGCTCCGGCCTGCTGTTTGGCCGCGACGTGGTGCCCGCGCTGGCCGAGTATGCCCGCGACGGCGCGAAACCGGCGGACGTGGTGTTTTTGCCGCGCCGGATGTTTGACTTCGCCGGGGTCCGCACGCTAGACGAGTGGACTTTCGACAAGTTTCAGGATGCGCTAGGCTGCGCGGTGGTGGCCGCCGATTGGACGCATGATGTCGCCGCTACGATCCGCCGTGCCGCCGCCGGCGAAGACTGCCGCACAGCGGCCAAACCGGTGGAGTGGGTCAATCCGCTTGGCTGACAGCCTATAAGTTATAATTTTCAACGGCTTTCCTTAGTCCACTTATCATAGGGCAGTGTTATGGCCTTTAAAGCGGCGGCTAATAAATACACTACTTTGTGGATAGAATGCCTTGCTCAATGCAAGGCTGTCCATTTTATAAAAACCTGCGTTTGGGATAATGTGGTTGCGCTATAAGCAGAGGATTAAGAATGCTTGTTGTACGTTCGCCTCATAAACACACGCCATCTAGTAAAAGCTTTACGCTGCGACAGCGCATAGTCCAGTCAAATATATGGCAATCAATTCCCGGCACTCCCGCATTCCGTCGGTATGCAAGTCGGCAGATTATTAAAAGTGTGCGTCACCGTATGTGGTCTATTAATCAAATAGACATATTAGACGCTAAAACGAAATTACATCTGCGAAACTATATGCAATTTTATTATCGTTATGAAGAAACTCGTAGGTTCTTTGTTCATAACGTATTTCAAAATCCGCGTTTTCTTCTATTGCCGTTATTAGGCATAGTATTTTTATATATAGTGCTTATTAATCTAAGCGCAACTTTCCAGAATATTCCCGAAGATTTTTTACGCTCTTGGTTTCATGTGAATTACATAGTTTTTCCTCCCACAAACTTTAATGATTTATTACAGTTTAAATTCCTTCAATTTAATACCACTAGAATCATTGCTACGATCACGCTTGGAGTGATTTTAGTAATTGCAATTTTCCCGCTTTACTTTATTCGACCCAGAATGAAATCAAACATACGGTTCTCTTATCCTTTCTATTCATCATATCTATTCTGGCCTAACCGTATAAATGCAACTGGCCCAAGTTGGCTAGCAGCTACGACTCTCTTATGTTATATCCTGATCTCTTTTTTACTTACGACACCACGCGCGACCTCTATAGATGAAACGACCTTTGCGATCATAACCGGGTTACTTTATGACATTATTACACTTTCCCTCTCAATACCTGTGTTATTGTTAGTTATAAGAATTTCAATAACGCAACATTATCAATTCACATATAGATGGTCTGTAAAAGCCCTGACAGATAACTTGCTATGTGCGCTTTTTCAGGTTGAGCTACATAAGAAACGTCCAGGTACATTACTTTATACTCGTAATGCTCTTGCTTTTATTGAAATTGCGTCTAGGCTAATAGAGCGGGATATACCAAATGTAATTGCAACACAAGATTTAGCCACCGATCTCTGGTTTCGTGATGTGACCACGCAGATTGCTGCAGCTTGGCGAGAGAAAAAGAAATGGATTCTTACACCGAAAATCGATACCGATGCCTACCTTTGTGACATATTAGCGGCAAACGTCATGTGTATAATACAAGGCGAATGGGATGCTCTGGAGCGGCAGTCTCCAGAAGCCATTCCCACTAGTGAGGTTTGGCGTGTGCGAATCGTAGGTGCTATACGCACGCTCTTCCTAGCATTTGCTCCTTTGGGCGTACTGGGGTTTGTACAAGCCACTTCTTTAGCACCAGTTGGAACTCTACGCGATACAGCAGTTGTAGTAGCTATCATCTGGGCGATGGTAACACTGGTACTGGCTTTCGATTCGCGATTCAGTGATAAGATCACTGCATTAAAGGACATCAGTGGGCTACTAACGCTTGGCGGAGGTAAGGGTCCGTAACTTTGTACTTCCGACCTTTTAGGAGGTGTTGAAGTACAAAGTTATGAATTTATTGATAAATTGTACCTTAATAGCCGAAGTCGAGGCGGCTGATGAGGCGCTTAGGGAAGTTGAGGGCGCGCATGGCGGCCTGGGTGACGGCAATCGGGTAGTCAATGCGGTAGAAGGTGAGTGTGCGCTCCTCTTGGTCGAGGATGGCGTAGGCGGCTTGCGGGTTGGAGTCGCGCGGTTGGCCGACGCTGCCGGGATTGCAGATCAGGCGGGCGGGGCCGAGACGCACCGCTTCGCCCGATTCGGGTTGGGCCAGTTTGACGGGGCCACCCGGCTCGGTTTCGCGGAAGACGACGGGAATGTGGGTGTGGCCGACCAGGCAGTAGGGCGTGGCGAAGAGTGGGAAGCATTCGCGCGCGTCGCCGGTGTTGAGCAGGTATTCCCAGATGGGGTCGCGCGGGCTGGCATGGACGATGGTGAACTGGCCGTCATCGGGCAGCCAGGGTTGGCTGAGGCCGTCGAGGTAGGCGTGCAGGTCGGGCCGCAACACCGTCGCGGTCCATTCGAGGGCAAAGCGGGCATCGCTGTTGAAATTAGTGATCGGCGTTTTACCGAGCAGGCCATAGTCATGATTGCCGGGCACACACACATGATCAAAATCGCGCAGCAAGTCGAGGCACTCGTTAGGATGGGGACCGTAGCCAACCATATCGCCGATGCACCAGAGGCGGTCGGTGGCCCCGGCCTGCTGTAGGGCGGCGATGACGGTTTCAAACGCGGCCAGGTTTGCGTGAATGTCTGAGACGATGCCAATCCGCATAACGGCTCCTTCTGGGGCTGAAAGTATGGCTACTATACCACAAACGACTCCTTTGGGCAATGCGCGTGCCACGGTTGTGGTGCGCTGGGCCGGCGGCGGGGTGGCGGCGGTGGCCGGCTTGAGCGCGCTGACGCTGTATGGCCGCACGCTGGCTCCCGCTGTGCTGGTGGGCGATAGCGGTGAGTTTCAGTTTACCGGCGCGATCCTGGGCATTCCCCACCCGACTGGTTATCCCCTCTATACGCTGCTGGGCAAAGCGTGGAGCCTGCTGCCGCTGGGCACGGTGGCCTATCGCATCAACCTGAGTTCGGCGTGCTACTTGGCGGCGGCGGTGGGGCTGGTGGCGTGGCTGATCTGGGCGCTGGGGGGCCGACCTCTCCCCCCCTGTGGAATGCAGAATGCGGAATGCGGAATGCGGAATGGTGCCGGCGAGCGACGTAGCGGCTGGGGCGATTTGCTCTTGCGCGCTTTGGCGGCGTGGGGCGGAGCAGGGCTGTTTGCGGTGGCCGGGACGGTGTGGGCGCAGGCGGTGGTGGCGCGGTCGTATGCGTTGAATGCGCTGTTGGTGGCGGGGTGTTTGACGGCGCTGTGGGGTTGGTGGGCGAACGGGCGGCGAGCGGCCGGGTGGGTGTTTGCGGGGCTGCTGGGATTGTCGCTGGCGCATCATGGCACGACCAGTGTGTTGCTGCCGGGGTATGGCTGGCTGGCGGGCGCGGCGCTATGGCGCTGGCGCGGGCAGGATCGGGGCGGGGCGCGGGTGCGCTGGTGGCTGGGCATGGTGGCGGCTTTCGTGTTGGGCCTCAGTCCGTACCTGTTGTTGGCCTATCGCTTCGTGTTTGGCTACACCTATTATTGGGGCAATCCGCAGACCTGGGCCGATGTGCTGTATTTGGCGCGGGGCGGGCCGTTCACGGGGCAGTTTTTCGCCTATCCGCTCACCCTGGCCGGGCAATGGGAGCGCATCCTGTTTGGCGTTGAGCAGATCAGCCGGCAGTTCGGGCCGGGCGGCGTGGCGTTGGGGCTGGCGGGGTGGCTGTGCTTAGTGGCCGACTGGCGGACGCGGCCTTTCGGCGTGGGGTTGGGACTGCTGGTGGCCGGCAATTTCGCGTTCGCCGTCAACTACGGCATCATCGGGCATATTTATCTGATCCCTACCTATCTGTGCTGGGCGATCCTCATGGCGGCGACGGGATTGTGGGCCGTGGCTTGGGCGGAGCGGTTGCGTCGTCCGTGGCCGCGTGGGCTGGGGCGGGTGACGCTGGGCTTGGCGGGTGCGCTGGTGGTGCTGGTCGCTGTGCCGGGGCTGGCGCTGGCCCGCTTGCCGGCGCAGGACCGCAGCGGCGATACGCGCATCCGTGACTTGGCGCTGACCACGCTGGCGGCGGCGGCACCGGGCGCGCGGATCTATGTGGATTGGGAGTCATTGTGCGTGTTCCGCTACTACCGCTTTGTGGAGGGGCGGCGGCCTGATCTGCTGCTCTATTCGGAAGACCCGCGCGATTGGGCACCGGGCATCGCGCAGGATCTGGCGGCGGGCCGCGAGTCGTATGTGGGCGGTTGGGCCGGGCCGGATCCCCCGGCGGCGGTGCGGGCGGCCTATCGGTTGGAGCGGGTGGGCTTGGTGTATCGGGTGGTGGGCCGCACACCGGGCGACTAAAGTCGCGGCTACAGCTACGAAGCCCGCCTGCGCGGGCTGGGGTAAGCTGTCCTGAGCAACAAGTGATCTTGATGCCGATTAAAAACCAAGACCACTTGTTGCTCAGGACAGCTTAGAATAATCCTGTTCCACGCTAGTTGCTTTATCCGTGGAAGATGTGCCAGAGCAGAATACTGGCACTCATCAAGGTAGATATGGCTGTCAACAGCCCGGCTCCAGCTTTAATCAACGGGATCAGGCTGTTGAGTAAGCCAGTCCACTTACGGATTAGATAGATTGCTGCGTGCATTGTACGACCTCCTTCCCCATTGATTGACTAAGCCGGGCCACCTTAGTAGATTCTGCTCGTTTTGCGGCACTCGTCAGACTTTGCACTGCAAAGGTTGGCAAGCTGTTCCGCCTATGGTACAATGGCAAACAGAACCTAGATTTAGTGGCACACGTCACTAGCCTATGCGTTTCTACCAAAGCTCGCTCTCGGTTTCTCAGGCTGCGGGGCGGGCTTTGCTCTTGCGCTCACTCGAAGTAATGTACTGCTAACTTCAAATCAACATTTCTCTCTATCTTTGCTACAACTCCCATGATTTCACAGGCAATAGGACGAACTACATTACCTCCGCTTCCTTGTAGTATCATGGTAAGGTTGCGAGAATCAGAATTTAAACCTTGTCTGAGTTTCTTGAGGTAATCAATTGTTACCGTTTTTAGCGTTATATGGTCCAAAGCTGGCATACTAACCTCATCTACGTTTGTTGTCCATGGAATTAAATCTGCGGCCGAAGCTACTAATTCCGTGCCTTCTGGTACACGAACTGCAACTTTGTCACCGCTCCGAACGCTCATCCAATCGGAAACCGGCTTGATAATTACTAGATCCCCACTACATACATGAAAATCTAGCATAGAGTCGCCACGCACCTCCATAGCGAAATATGAACCTGGAGCTAGATTGCTGATGGAAATTACCGCTCCTTGATCCGGCTGCATAGGAATCGCTGGGCCAGCAGCAATAGGTCCATAAAAAGGGACGCGAAGTACAGGAATAGCTACATCACTTGAAAGGATCTGCGGCCGCTCTCCACTTCCCTTTGTAGTATGAATAATGCGTTTTCTCTGTATTCTTACTTGTTGCTTTTCTTTATCACTTAGTCTTTTCCCCTCAGCAATGCCGAATTCTGTTAATTCCCATGATGTACCATTTGTGTTCCGTTGAAGTAGCGGGACACGGTTGATGCTTATATGTGCTTTTATCGGATCAAGAGGACCGACCTTTTTTTGGTGTTTGCTGATAGTACTAGGACTAACTCCTAGGTTATTAGCCAACTCAGTTCCACTAAGTACGTTGCCATTCATATAGGCTTTATAGTACAAAAGTATCATCTGGTCTGAGGTAACACCGTGCTTACGTTGTGGTTGAGCCATTGACCCTCCCCCCTACTCCTATAGAACAAATGTGCTATATAGCCTCATTATAGATTAGATGTTACACGTATGCAATAGGGATTAGACAAACTGAGCCTTTGCCGCATGGATTGCTATTTTTGTAGGTAGTCGGGGAAGAGCCAGTAGCGGGCGGGGTCGGTGGGGTGGGCGAGCCAGTGGGCGAGGGGCGCGCCGAGGCTGGGGGTGGTGAGGTAGGTGGGGAGGTCGGCGAGGGGCACGAAGCGCACGTCGCGGACGACGGCATCCAGAGCGGCCAGGGTGCCGCCCGTGCGACGGACGGCGAAGGCGCAGGTGAGGAAGTGTTGGCGTAGGCTGGGGGCTTGGGCTTCGGCGACGTAGAGCAGCGGGCCGATTTCTACGTCCAGGCCGGTCTCTTCGCGGAACTCGCGCACCAGGGTTGCGGGCAGCGGTTCGCCGTCTTCGGCACGTCCGCCGGGTAGGCTCCAGATGAGCGGCCCGGTGCCGTTCCAGGCGTTGCCGACGAGTAGGATGTGGCCGTCTTCGATTAGCGCGCCATGGGCGACGCGGTAATTGCGCCAGGTTTGTTGCGGGGTGCGGTAATCGGTTGACATAATTACTGATCCTCCTGCCGATCTGTGGGCGGGTCTAGTTGGGCGAGGAATTGCAGCCAAGTGCGCGTTTCGCCGGCCCGGCGGCTCTGTTCCAGCACGCGAAAGCCGGACCCGGTCAGCACTTGGCTGACTTCGGCGGCGCTGTAGCGGGCAAAGAAGCGGTCTACTGGGCCGTAGGGGCTGCGCTCCCAGCCCTCGCCCGCGCCTTCTTGCAGGCCCAGAAACAGCAGGCCGGTCGGGCGTAGCAGGCGGCGGAACTCGCGCAAGCCGACGGGCACGGCGGCTTTGGGCAGGTGCAGCAGCGAGGCGGCGACCCACAGGCCGGCGAAAGTGGCCTCGGCGAAGGGCAGGCGGCGCATATCGCCTTGCACTAACGGGCCACGCACCTGGGGACGCGCCTGGGCCAGCATCCCTTCGGATAGGTCTACGCCGATGACCGCCGCGCCCTGTGTCTCCAGCCAGGCCATATCGCGGCCCGCGCCGCAGCCCACATCCAACACGCGCCCCGCCGGAGCCAGCCGAGCTAGGAACGCTGCGCCGTAGCCGCGCAGTTCGGGCGGCATGGCGGCGTTTTTGGCGGCGTATTGGGCGGCGACCGTGTTGTAGGCGGTTCGCATGGATCGGTCGGTCAAAGTTGGTTCCCTCCAACACGGGCGCAGCCAGCAGCGCCGCTACAGGCACGGGCGCAGCCAGCAGTGCGGCTACAGCTCCTCATGCCAGGCCATTTGCCAGAAGGCGATTTCGTAGCGGCTGCTCTGCAAGAATACATCCGTCAGGTGGGCTTCTTCCTTTGGGCCAATCTCCTGCCGGTCGAGGATGGCGCGCAGCCAGGTGGTGACGGTGGTCAGATGGTCGCCGACATGGACCCGCAGCCACTCGGCGTAGGGATGGGTGGGGTCGGGCGGGGGTAGGGTTGCCAGGTGCGCGCCCAGCTCGTCGTACATCCACATACTGGGCAGCAGCGCGGCGACCAGGGCGGGATAGGTGTCGGTGGCGGCGGTCGCCAGCAGGTGGGTGCTGTAGGCGTAGGTGGTGGCGGCCACCGGCGTGCCGTCCAGATCCGCCGCAGAGAGGCCCAGGCTTGCCGCATAGCGGCCATGCAGATCGGCCAGGATCGCGTCGGTGTCGAGCAGCAGGCGGGCGAACTGGGCGCTATCGGCGGGATCTTCGGCGCGGGCCGCGCCGTAACCGAAGACGCGGTTCATCTGGCGCAGCAAGATCACGTCCTGTTGCGTGTAGAATAGGAACTTGGCGGGTGGTAGCGTGCCGTCAAGCAGACCGTGCAAGAACGGTTGCGCGGCCTGCTGCTGCCAGATTGGATTGGCGGCGGCGCGCAGGCGAGCGGTGCGGGTGGGGTGGTTCATGGCGGCTCCTGGTCGTATTGCGTATTGCGTAAAAACCTAACCTAAGATGGATAGGTAACAATAGTGATGACCTTTCAGGGCTTATGCGTTCTCGCGTTGCAGCGCGGTGGACGGGCTGCGGGCAAGCCGCGCGGACTGTGGGAACGGCCTCCCGGCCGCGCTGGCGCGTGGCATATCCCGATCTACTCGTCTGCTACCCGACCTGCGCGGTAAGGGTAGGCTTTCGCGGCCAGGAGGCCGCGCCCACAGTCCGACTCATTCCGCGCCCACAGTCCGACTCATTCCGCGCCCTAAGCCCGCAGACGTGAGAACGCATAAGCCCTGGATGACCTCTAGGGAACGTGTAATACGCAATACGCAATACGCAGTACCCGACACGTTTCACTCGCGCAGCCCGCGCACGGGCGAGGCGAGCATCCAGGCGGCGGCGGCGATCATGCCGAGGCTGCCGAGGAGCAGGGTGGGGCGGGCACCCCAGGTGTCGGCCAGCGCGCCGGCCAACAGCGCCCCCAGCGCTAGCGCGCCGCCGGTGAGGACCGCCAGGGCGGCGGTGGCGCGGCCCAGCAGGCGGTCTGAGACGCGCTGTTGGCGCAGGGTGGTTTCGTTGATGAAGAAAACGGCCAGGGCCACGTCGGTCAGTTGCGTGAGGAAGAGGATCGGGATGGTGACGGTCGGCGGGCCACTGGTGAGCGGGACGAGCAGTTGCAGCGCGGTGCCTAGGAACAGGCTGCCGATCAGGGTGGGACCACGCCCGACGCGCTGCGTGATGCGTTCGACCAGTGTTGCGCCGGCCAACGCCCCGATGCCGCCCGCGCCGATCAGTGCGCCCAACACCGCCGGGGGCAGCCCCAGGTCGCGCACCAGATAGAGACTATAGAGGGTGGCAAAGCTGCCGCCGAAAAAGTTGAAGGTGGCCGAACTGAGCGCCACCGCCCGTAGCAGGGGGTCGTCCCACACCACGCGCAAACCTTCTACGATCTCGCGGCGCACCCCGCTGCGCGTCTCCGGCGGTGGGGGCGGTGGCTCGTTGCGGCGGATCAGCGCCAGTGAGGCGGCGGAGACGAGGAACGAGAGCGCATCGGCCAGCACAGCTACCGGCGCGGTCAGGGCTTGCACCAGCACGCCGCCCAGCGAGGGGCCGCCGATTTCGGCCACCGCGCTGCCGGAGGCCAGTTTGCTGTTGCCTTCCATGATCGCGTCGCGCTCGACCAGGGCGGGCAAGTAGGATTGATCAGCGGTGTTGAACAGCACCGTCAGTGCGCCGCTGAGGGCCGCCACGCCATACAGCAAAGCCATATCCAGGCGGCCCAGCCACGCCGCCAACGGGATCACGCCGATCAGCAACGCGCGGCCCAGATCGGCACCGATCAGTAAAGGGCGGCGGCGTAACCGATCCACCCAAACTCCCGCTAACAGGCCCACAGCCAGCACCGGCAGCTCGCTCACCGCTAGCAGTACGCCCATTTGGCTAGGTGTCGCCCCCAGCGTCAACAGGGCCACCAGGGGCAGCGCAGTGCCACTAATGCCGGAGCCGATCTCGGAGACGGTGCGGCCTAGCCACAGCTTGACGAAATCGGGGTGCCGCCATAGCCCGCCCAGACGCAAGCGGCTCACAGGTCGAGTGGCGCGCGCAGGTCGAGTGTGCGGATCAGGCTGGGGTCGGGCGTGGGGCGCACGGCCACAACGAGCACGCTCATGTCGTCTTGCGGGCGGCCCTGATCGGCGGCCAGCGCGGCGGCCAGCAGGGC
>JALYUO010000737.1 GCA_030853735.1 Chloroflexota bacterium | reverse complement strand
GATCCCCGATTTGCTGGGCCAGCGCCGCGACGGTGATTGGTTGCGCCGCGCCGATATTCACCGGCCCCTCTAATGGCCCCTGTGCGACGGCCCACAGCGCGCCGGCCACGTCTGTGATATGTAGGTAGTCGCGGATTTGCGTGCCGACCGTCAGCGGGCACGGTTGTCCGGCCAACAGCTTGCCGATGATCCACGGCACCAAGCGGCGCTCATCTTCCCACGGGCCGTACTGGTAGAACAGGCGCGGCCACGCAAAACTCAGCCCATGCTGGGCCTGAAATTGCGCCGCCATCAGGTACAGGCTGTGTTTGCAGGCGGCATAGAGGCTGCCGGGGCGCGCCGGCGTGGTTTCGCTCAGATAGCCGTAGCGGGTATCGTACTCAAAACAAGTGCCGACAAACACCGCGCGTGGGCAGCCGGCACTGTGCAGGATCTCCAACAAGGCCAAACCGGCAGAGACGCACGCCAAGTTTTCGTGGGCTTGGAGATATTGCCCCGGCACCGCATACCAGGCCAGATGGATACAGACATCCGGCGGAGCCGCTCGTACCGCCGCCGTATAACTATCCGGCTCCAACAGATCACCCTCGATACACTGTAGCTGCGGCAGGATGTCGGCGATACGGTCCAGCCGGGCCTCAGCGCGCACCAACACGCTCACGCTACAGCCCTCGTGCAGTAGGCGGCGGGCCACCTGTGCGCCGATAAATCCGGTGGCTCCAGTGAGCAGGATGTGCATCAATGGTTGCGAAGCGCCCAATCATACGGAATATGGTTCTGGAAGGGGTCCAAACGGCTGCTGCGGGTTGGATCATGGGCATGGGTGCAGCAATTCGCGACCATTGCCAATGGATCGCTCATGCCCTTAAAGCCATTCCAGACCGCCGGCGGAATAATCACCAAGCTGTAATTGTCGGGGCCGAGAAAGATTTCCATCAGCTCACCGTGCGTCGGCGAACCCGCACGCTCATCATAGAGAACCAACTTGATGCGCCCGTGGATGCAAGCATAGTTGAGCGTCATGTCGCGGTGCCGGTGCCAGCCTTTCACTACGCCCTGGTAGACGGTGGAGAAGTAGATTTCACCGAACTCGATAAAATGGGGGTCTGTCCGCCGCAGCATATTATAAATGGTGCCCCGTTCATCGGGGATACGCCGCAGCGGGATCACTTGTACGCCGTCAATCATGCCGTCACCACCTTTGGTGCAGGCACCGGGACAATGAACTGGCCCCCGCGTCGGCGATACTCCGCTTGTTGGGCCATGATCTCCTCAGCAAAGTTCCAGGTTAGCAGCAACACATAATCCGGCATCGTTTCCAAAAGTTTATCGGGCGCATAGATCGGTAAATGGATGCCCGGCATATAACGGCCCTGCTTATAGGTGCTGCGATCCACCACAAAATCCAGCGTGTCACGCCCAATACCGCAGTAGTTGAGCAGGGTGCTACCTTTGGCCGCCGCTCCATAAGCCGCCAAGCGCCGGCCGTCGCGCTTCAACCCGTCAAGCAATTGGCGCAGTTGCCCCTTCAGGTTCTCCACCTGTTGCCCAAAGCTCTGGTAGGCCGCCGGTTGATCAACCCCCCAGTGCTGCTCTTCGCGCAACAGGGCGGCAGCGGCGGCTGAGATCGGCGGGTGCGCGGTAGCAAGACCGGCGAAAATCCGCAACGATCCACCGTGAATCGGCAGGCGCTCCACATCGTGGATGACCAGTCCATGCCGCCGGAATAGGCGGTCGAGCGCGGTGAGCGAGTAGTAGCACAAATGCTCGTGGTAAATAGTATCGAACTCCGTCTGGTCGAGCATCTCTTTGACGTAGGGCGACTCGATTACGGCCACCCCATCATCCTTCAGCAGCAGCGCGATGCCCGCGACCACGCCATTGAGGTCCGCGACATGAGCCAGCACATTGTTCGCATGAATAATATCGGCCCGCCGCTCTTCATCCCGTAGCCGCTGGCCCACCGCTTGGCCGAAAAACTCGCACACGGTTGGGATGCCGCGCTCGTTAGCGACCTGAGCAATGTTGCCGGCCGGTTCAATGCCCAGTACCGGGATGCCGGCCTGGCGGTAATATTGCAGCAAGTAGCCGTCGTTGCTCGCTATTTCCACCACTAAGCTATCGCCGTCGAGCCGCCGCTGCTGCCCCAGCCGCGCGGTCAGGGTGGCGGCATGGCGCAGCATGGTGTCGGAGAACGACGAAAAGTAGGAATAGGTGCCGAACAGGATCTCCGGCGGCACAGTTTCGGTAATCTGCACCAGTGTACACTGCGGGCAAAACACCAAATCCAACGGATAGCGCGCTTCCGGCGCGTTGAGTTGGTCGGCGGTCAGCAGCGCGTTGGCGAGTGGCGTATTGCCTAGCGCCAGGATCAGCAGCAAATCCGGCGCGCCGCAGGAGCGGCATACCGGAGCAGGTCTAGTCATGAGCAGGCTCCTGCGCGGTTGTGTACCATTCAATGGTCCGGCGTAGTCCCTCGTCCAGCGTAAACAACGGAGTCCAGCCCAGCATTTGCCGTGCTTTCGCGGCGCTCAGATACTGGTGCCGGATTTCGTTGCCGGCTTCGTTGCGGATGTCGGGTTGCAAGTCGGACTCCATGGCGACCAAGATGCGTTGCACCAGATCCAGCACGGTGATTTGCAGTTCGTTAGAGAAATTGAAAGCGTGCCCGATCAATGCGGGCCGCTGCGCCAATTGTTCGGCCAGCAACAGATAGGCCGCTGCGCCGTCTTCGACATAAAAATAGTCGCGTACATACTGGCCGTCAGACCGGATCACCGGGCGTTGGCCGCGCAACACAGCGCGAATCGTGCCCGGCACAATGCGGTTCCAGTTGAGGTCGCCCCCACCGTAAAAATTGCCCGCACGGGTGATGGCGACCGGCAGGCCATAGGTCGTTGCGTAGCTCTGGGCGATGAGGTCGGCGCATGATTTGCTCACATCGTAGGGGTGGCGGCCCTGCAACGGTGCCTCCTCCGTGTACGGCAGCACATCATGATCGCCATACGCCTTATCAGACGAAGCCAGGATCACCGCCTTGACCGTCGGACTGCGGCGGCAGGCTTCCAGCATCGCCCAGGTGCCGGCGATGTTGGTTTCAAAGGTAGAGATGGGGTTGCGATTGGCGATGGTGACAATGGTCTGCGCCGCGAGATGGATCACTGTATGAATCTCATATTCGCCCAGCGCACGTTCCAGCAGCGCCTGATCGCTGACCTCACCACGCACCACGCGCACCTGGGCCAACAGCCCGGTTCGCACCAGTTCCGCTTGAGGCACCCAATCACGCACGAGGCAGACGACCTCGGCACCGGCCGCCAGCAGGCGGCGCACCACCCACGCGCCCACCAGCCCGGTCGCCCCGGTGACAAACGTCGGGCGATCTTGCCAGAACGCGCTCATACCCACACCTTCCACGGCGCACGGTTTTCGTGCCACAGTGTTTCCAGCAAGCGTTTATCGCGCAACGTGTCCATACATTGCCAAAAGTCTTCATGCCGGTAGGCGGCCAGTTGCCGGTCTAGCGCCAGTTGTTCCAACGCATCCGCTTCCAAACTGCTCTGATCCCCTTCCAGATAATCAAAGAGGCCCGGTTCACAAACCATAAAGCCGCCGTTGATCCAGCCCTCGCCGATTTGCGGTTTTTCGGTGAACTCGGTTACTAAGTCCCCTTCAAACACCAAGCCGCCGAAGCGGGCCGGGGGCCGCACCGCAGTGACGGTGGCAATGCGCCCATGCGCTCGATGGAAGCGCAGCAAGTCGGTCAGATTGACGTTGCATACGCCATCTCCGTAGGTCACCATAAAGGTGCCGTCTTGTAGCCAGGATTGCAGGCGTTTGACGCGCCCGCCGGTCTGCGTGTCCTGGCCGGTATCCATCAGGTGAACCACCCAATCCTCGACTTCACGCTCATGCACTTGCACCGTGCCGCGCCGGATGTTTACCGTCAGGCTGCCGTTCAAACTATAATAGTCGGCGAAATAGCGTTTGATCACTTCGCCGCGATAACCTAGCGCCAAGAAGAACTCCTTGTAGCCATAATGCGCGTAATGCTGCAAAATATGCCACAGGATCGGTCGCCCACCGATTTCGACCATCGGCTTGGGCTTGACCTCGGTTTCTTCGGCCAGCCGCGTGCCTAACCCGCCGGCTAAAATGACCGTTTTCACGACCCTACCTCCCGACGGTAGCGTATCCGCCGACTCACGGCTGGACCTGCTGGTATTGTTCCCGTGCGGCGCGAAACTGATCGTAGTTGCGGAGATAATCGCTCTCTTTGTAGGGCTGCGAAGCCAACACCAAGCAGATCCCGCCGGGCGAAAACTCGATCTCCTCATCCCAGATCAGCGGCGGAATATAGAGACCGCAATCGGCACGATCTAGCTTGATCGTCCGGCGTTCGTGCCCATCATCCAAGATCACCGTAAAGGCACCGCTCACACAAATAATGAATTGCTCCAACGTTTTGTGCGCGTGCGCGCCGCGCATCGCGTCGCCCGGTACCGTATAGAGATAGAAGACACGGGCAATGGCAAACGGAATGTGCCGCCCGCCCTCCATAAACGTCAGATTGCCCCGCTCATCCGGTACAC
>JALYUO010000719.1 GCA_030853735.1 Chloroflexota bacterium | reverse complement strand
GAAATCACCAGCGACGACATGACTGCCCCGGCACCGGCGGCGATGGGCGACGAGATCACCAGCGACGACATGAATGCGCCGGCCCCCGTGCCGGCGGCGATGGGCGACCTGACCACCAGCGACGACGTAACGTTGACCGGCGACCTGGAGGCCAATGCAGCAACGCTGGATGGCAGCCAAAGCGCCACCGACGTGTCTACGGCGACGGCCGACGAGACCACGGTCGAAGCGGTGCCGCAGATGCCGTTCATGATTTCGGCAGAAGACGTGGAACACGGGCAGGCGACCGCCGAAGGCACCGGCATCAATGTCGGCAGCACCGACGAAACCGCCGCCGGCACGACCTTCACGCCTAACACGACTGGGGACGACACCGGCACCTGATCCGGCAGCAGGTATACGGGTGTGACGACCTGATACCTGATCAATAGAAGCCACCGTTAGTGGCCTGCGTTGCGCGCCGGCTGCTAACTCCAACTCAGATCACTAACGGCGGACCCTATGGATCTTACACGTAGACCTACCAACAGTCTCTACGCCGGCGACGGCACCCCCCTGGAACGGCCCGTTCCCTACGATTTGCAGGCCGAAGAAGCCGTACTCGGCTCCCTGCTGCTGGATCGTGACGCGATCATCAAGGTCGCCACTTTCCTCACCCCCGCCGATTTCTACCGCGAAGCCAACGGCTGGGTGTATGACTGTATCCTCGATCTCTACCACCGCCGTGAACCACCCGATCTGGTGACGCTCTCCAGCGAACTGGATCGTCGCGGCCGCCTAGAGCCGGTCGGCGGGCTGGCCTATATCGCCGGGCTGATGCACCGCGTCCCCACCGCCGTTCACGTTGAGTTTTACGCGCACATCGTGGAGCGCAACGCCGTGCTGCGCCGCCTGATCAGCGTCGGCGGCCAGATCGCCGGCCTGGGCTACGAAGAAGCGCAGGAGATCGGCACGGTGCTAGACCGCGCCGAATCGCTGCTGTTCGGCGTGACCCAACGCCAGGGATCGGCGGATTTCGTCTCGATCAAGCGCGTGCTGGAAGAATATTTCGACCGCCTGGACGTGGTGCAGCATCAGCGCGGCAATGTGGTCGGGGTGCCCACCGGCTTCCACGATCTCGACGAACTGACCGGCGGGCTGCAAAAGTCCGATCTGGTGATTGTCGCCGCTCGCCCCTCGGTCGGTAAATCCAGCTTCGGCCTCAGCATCGCCTATAATGCCGCCGTTAAGCACGGCAAGACGGTCGGCGTGTTCAGCCTCGAAATGTCGGCGGAGCAACTGGTGCAGCGACTGCTCTCGATTGCCAGCAACGTGGAAGCACAACGCTTGCGCCTAGGCTATCTGGACGATAGCGAGTGGCAGAAGTTGAGCGATGCCTTTGGCCTGCTGGCCGATGTGCCGATCTTTTTCGACGACACGGCGGGCATCTCGATCAGCGAAGTCCGCAGCCGCGCCCGCCGCCTGCAATCCGAAGCGGGCTGCGACCTGCTGGTGATTGACTACCTGCAACTGATGAGCGGGCGGCGCAGCGAAAACCGCGTGCAAGAGGTCTCTGAGATCACGCGCGGCCTCAAAATGCTGGCCCGCGAACTCAATGTGCCGGTCATCGCCATGTCGCAACTCTCCCGCGCCGTCGAAAGCCGCTCGTCTCATGTGCCGATGTTAAGCGACCTCAGAGAGTCGGGCTGTCTAACCGGCGATACGCCGATTTATTTGCCGGACGCAGGCGTTTACCGCCCAATGGCTAGTCTGGTCGGCCAAGCCGGCTTCCGTGTGCTGGCGCTCAATACGGCCACTTGGCAACTCGAACCCTGCCCCGTCACTAATGCCTTTTCTACAGGCACGAAGCCGGTCTATCGCATGACGACACGGCTGGGCCATACGATCCGCGCCACAGCTAATCACCAGTTTCTGACTATTGACGGCTGGCAACGGCTGGATGCGCTCACGCCCGGCCAACGCCTAGCCCTGCCCCGCCCGGCGGCATTAAAAGCAGGAGCCACGCAAGAGGAAGCCAAGTTCCCTCTCCCCGCTGGGGAGAGGGTTAGGGTGAGGGGAGTACGCGGCTTTGACTCCACCGCCCGCTACCAAGCGTCGGCCCCGCGAGGTGTGGCAGTCATGGAACGGCAGCCAATGGCAACTTTCCCCCCTCACCCTACCCTCTCCCCGCTGGGGAGAGGGAACGTAGTCCCCGCTGGGGAGCCAACAACAGGAGTCTATTACCGCTTCAGTGACGTGTATTGGGATGAGATTGTCGCGATTGAAGCTGAGGGCGAGGCGGAAGTCTACGACCTCACGGTGGACCGGCTGCACAACTTCGTTGCCGGTGATATTATCGCCCACAACTCGATTGAACAAGACGCCGACATCGTGATGTTTATCTACCGGGAAGAGTTATATAATCCAGAGACGGAGCGCAAAAACATCGCTGAGATCCATGTCGCCAAGCACCGCAATGGCCCCATTGGGGTCGTGCCGCTGTTCTTCCACAGCCAGACCACCGAGTTTCGGGATCTGGAAGTGTATCGGCAACCCACCTAATGCGACCCTGTGATGACGGCCAAGCCTGCACACCTCTCTGCGGGGAGAGGAGGCGCAGCTATGTTTAGCGGCTTCGGCACCGAAGAGGGGCGCATCCCGATCCCAGAGAGCTTTTTCGCCAGCGTGTTGCCGAGCATCACGCATCTGGCCGAACTCAAAGTGACCTTGCACGTCCTGTGGCGCTTGGCCGCCCAGGTTGGGCACCCACGCTTGGTCAGCGAGCCGGAACTGGCCGCCGACCCGGTGCTGACGGGCGCGCTGACAGCAGGACAC
>JALYUO010000698.1 GCA_030853735.1 Chloroflexota bacterium | reverse complement strand
GCCCCACCCCGATCTACCCATCGTTTCCCAAAGCAGGGTAAGGCCGGCCCATCGCGGCCAGGAGGCCGCTCCCACAGTCCGGGGCAGCGCCCTGATCCGTAGGAGGGGGCGGTGTCCTCCGAAAGGGCGACTTGCACCCGCCGCCCAGTTCGTGTAAGCTAGGAGACGGATACCGAAGAGAAGACTCTCCATCATGCGCCAATGCCGCGCACCATAACGAGAATTATCGCAACCCAAGAGGAGGAATGTTCCGAATGTCTGTAGCCGCAATCATAGGACTAATTTTCGGGTTGGCCCTGCTGGCCTATGGCGTGCTGGCCTATACCGGCTCATCCATGCTGGCAAGCCTGCCCGCGCCCCTGCGCCGCCCCAACGACGCACTCTGGCTAGCCGGCATCGTGCTGCTGGCCCTGGCCGCCCTCGGCGGCGTGCTGGGCAGCCTGATCGCCACCGATCTCAAACTGATCCGCATCCTGCTGGGCATCGGCGGCTTGGTGCTGCTCGGCCTCGCCTGGCCCCGCGCCACCACCCCAGTGGCGTAAACAACAGAGTGATCCACGCAGAACGCGAAGGATCACGAAGGCCAGAGACGAAGGGACCGATCCCTTGCCCCCAGCTCCCTAATCCCGCCCCACCCGTAGGCGGGGTAGGTCCGCAATGAATTACGGACCTACCCCGCCCCTAGCCTGCATCGCCCTCTCCAGCCCACGCAGGCGGGCTTCGTTGCTGTAGCGGCGCGTTCCCGTCGCCCCTATCCCCTCATCACCGTCTCAGCCCGCGCAGGCGGGCTTCGTTGCTATAGCCGCGACCTCAGTCGCCCCGTCTCCACGTCGCCCGCACCCCGTCGCCCGCTCATCTTCTAACACACCGCTAACACAACCGAAGTACCCTTCTAACAAGTTGGCGAGTATAATAGGGGAGATAAACGGGCCTGACCCGTAGCGGAGGGAGAACCCTATGAACTTGCAGAAATTCACCGAAAAAGCCCAGGATGCTGTGCAAACCGCGCTCACCCTGGCAACCGAACACAACAACAGCCAGATCGAACCCGAACACCTATTACTCGCCCTGCTCGAACAGGCCGACGGTGTGGTGCCGGGCATCCTCCAGAAACTCAACATCCCGCTGGCCGGCCTCAGCAAACAGGCCCGCGCCGAAGTCGAACGCCTGCCACGCATGAGCAGCACGACGGAAGCGCGCCTCTCGTCGCGCTTCACGGCGGTCGGCAACAAGGCTGAGGCCGAAGCCAAAGCGATCAAAGATGACTTTGTCAGCACCGAACACCTGCTGCTGGCCCTGCTCGAAGAGGGCACCCAGTCGGCGGCGGCCAAGCTGCTCAAAGGCGCAGGTGTCACCCGCGACCGCGTGTTGCAGGTACTCACCCAGATCCGAGGAGGCCAGCGCGTGACCACGCAAAACCCCGAAGCGACCTATGAGGCGCTGAAAAAGTATGGCCGCGACCTGACCGAACTGGCCGAAAAGGGCAAACTCGATCCGGTGATCGGGCGCGACGAAGAGATCCGCCGCGTCATCCAGGTCTTATCGCGCCGCACCAAAAACAACCCGGTGCTGATCGGCGAACCCGGCGTGGGCAAGACGGCCATCGTCGAAGGCTTGGCCGCTCGTATCGTGCGCGGCGACGTGCCGGAAGGCTTGAAAAACCGCAAGCTGATCACGCTCGACCTGAGCGCGTTGATCGCTGGGGCCAAGTTCCGTGGCGAGTTCGAGGAACGGCTCAAAGCGGTCCTCAAAGAGATCGTGGATGCCGAAGGCGAGATCATCGTCTTTATTGACGAACTACACACCGTCGTCGGCGCGGGCGCGGCGGAAGGCTCGATGGATGCCTCCAATATGCTCAAACCGATGCTGGCGCGCGGTGAATTGCACATGGTCGGCGCAACCACGCTGGACGAGTACCGCAAACACATCGAAAAAGATGCCGCCCTGGAGCGCCGCTTCCAGCCGGTCATGGTCGGTGAGCCGACGGTGGAGGACACCATCTCCATCCTGCGCGGCCTGCGCGAACGCTACGAGGTGCATCATAGCGTGCGGATCACTGACAGCGCGCTGGTGGCCGCCGCCGTCTTGTCCAACCGCTATATCACCGACCGCTTCTTGCCCGACAAGGCGATTGACTTGGTGGACGAAGCCGCCTCGCGCCTGCGGATGGAAAACGAAAGTATGCCGGTCGAACTCGATGCCGTCAAACGCCGCGTGATGCAGTTGGAAATCGAACAGCAGGCGTTGAGCAAAGAGAAAGACAAAGCCAGCAAAGAGCGCCTGGGCAAAATCAAAGAGACGCTGGCGAACCTGAAGGAAGAGGAAAGCCGCCTGACCGCCCAGTTGCAGAGCGAACGCCAGGGCCAGCAGGGGGTGCGCGAACTGAAAGAGCAAATCGAGCGCGCCGGGGCCGAACTGGAGTCCGCCGAGCGCAACTATGACCTGAACAAGGCCGCCGAAATCCAGTATGGTCGCCTGCCCGAACTCCAGCGCAAGCTGGCGGCTGCACAAAGCGGTGACGGCACCCGGCCCGCCGGCGCGTTGCTGCGTGAAGAGGTCAGCGACGACGATATTGCCGCCGTGGTCAGCAAATGGACCGGCGTGCCGGTCACGCGGATGCTGGAAGGCGAAATCGCCAAGCTGCTCCGCATGGAAGAGCGCCTGCACGTCCGCGTGGTCGGCCAGGACGAAGCGATTACCGCCGTGTCCAACGCCGTGCGCCGTGCCCGCGCCGGCCTGCAAGACCCCAACCGGCCGCTCGGCTCGTTCCTGTTCCTCGGCCCCACCGGCGTGGGCAAAACCGAACTAGCCCGCGCCCTGGCCGAGTACCTGTTTGACGACGAAAACGCGATGGTGCGGATTGATATGAGCGAATACACCGAAAAGTTCGCTGTGTCGCGCCTAATGGGTGCGCCGCCGGGCTATGTCGGCTACGATGAGGGCGGCCAACTCACCGAAGCGGTGCGCCGCCGGCCCTACACCGTGGTGCTGTTCGATGAAATCGAAAAGGCGCACCAGGAGGTGTTCAACGTCTTTTTGCAGATCCTCGACGACGGGCGGCTGACCGACAGCCAGGGCCGCGTGGTGGACTTCAAGAACACGGTGATCATCATGACCAGCAACATCGGCAGCCAGTACATCAGCGACCTGGGCTTGGCCGACGAGGCCACGCTGCGGAGCCGCGTCCAGGAAGCCTTGCGCGAACACTTCCGCCCTGAGTTCCTGAACCGTGTGGACGAAACGGTGATCTTCCAGCAGTTGAGCCGCGAGCAGATCGCACGCATCGTGGACATCCAGCTAGAGCGCGTCCGCCGCCGCCTCGCCGACCGCAAAATCCACCTCGATCTCACCGATGCGGCCAAGCTGCTGCTCGGCGATGAGGGCTTCGATCCGGTGTATGGCGCACGCCCGCTGAAGCGCACCATCCAGCGCCGCGTCCTCGACCCGCTTTCGCTCGAACTGCTCGAAGGCACGTTCCGCGACGGCGACACCATCCGCGTAGACGCGCCCAACGGCCGCCTGGTCTTCACCAAAGCCGCCGCCCTCGCGCCCAGCGAACCCGAACCGGAAGCCGAACTGGCCGGCGCATCGGCCTGAGCCGGGTAACTCACGCACAGCAGAGCCGCCTTATTCGGGCTAGCTCTGCTGGGCTAAAGCCGTGTCAAAAAAAAACGATTGCTGCGTACATCCTTACACATATTCGTGCGAATTGGGTATTGACAAATGTCTCCTCAACGGGTATAATCTCTTTAGCGCAGAAGTCATAGAGGTTCTTTACCGAATGAGGGGAAAATGATGAAAGTACGCATTTCGCGAGGCCTCCGAGGAGCAGTGGCAGTAGCTGTTCTCGTGTTGTCTCTGTTGGCTAGCCACCCGGCTAATGCGGCAGGGTTGACGGAACAAGCAGCAAGCAACGCTCCCAATATGTGGGTTAACTGCACCAACGCAAATGGTGACTGTCGCGGTATAGTCAGGTGGTCCGGAAACACATTGGGAACTTCACCGTATATTTATGTACAAAACCTAACCTGTTCTCCATGTAGCAGCAGTGATGGCTTCCTAAGTGAAGAGACATGGTTAGCTGACACTACTAATGCTGCAAACCCTTCATGGGTTGAGATTGGCTATTACACTGGCTACCCAAGTGCTGTCGGCAGTTTGGCATATTTCTATGCTCGTCAGATCCCTACAGATCCACAGCCCTATCAAGAAACCTATGTAGCCTCTGTGCCTCCGCCTGATCTTGGGGGCTACACCGGGTTTAAGATCACCCGCAACCGTCAGGCTCCGAATCAAGTTCTGTTAGGTATATGGAGTGCTAACAACTGGACCAATTGGTCTGGTATTGTAACAACCCCACAGGGAGACTCTACTAATGGCACATGGGCTGGTAATGCGGAAGACATTGGCTCTGAACTAGAGGGTTACGGGCAGTACAATGTCTCAAGCAACGGGAGCATTTACTGGAAGAACAATTTGTGGCAGCATGGCGATGCCGCTTATTACGGCCAGTATGTATACCAAAATACCAACCCCACCCCTATCATCCAGAATGGCTATCATCATCCGTCTTGGGCAGAATTGCCATCGCAGTCCACAACTGGAGGCAAATTGGCAAATTGGTGCTGTCAGTAGAACCGTAGACTAAGGAGATCCTGAAAATGCTTTCTGTCAAACACTACGTCGTGGGAACGGTACTCCTATTGGCCGCTGTGGGTACGTTCAGCATCGCACCACGCGGATCCATATCCGCAGCAACGTCGGCGGCGGCACCATCGCTAACGCAAACAAGCGGTGCCGGCTTGTCCGGCCCTCATGTGGAAAATGATGCGCGGATGCCGGCGTTCAAGAGCGACAGCGACACCAGCAGTACGACGCAGCAAACGGGTGCGCCCGCCATCAAGCCCACCATCCTTAACGCTGCGCCAATGACCCCGGCTTTTACCGAGACCGATGTGCGTGAGTATGCCAAGCAGCACGCGCGCGGCTTTGGCAAGATCGGCGTGGTCAACGGTCCGCCAGAGGTAAGCAAAGTGGAGTTCCTCGCTGCCGGTGCCCTGGAGCAAAAGCTAAACGGAAACTCGGGTCTGCACTTAGCGGGAGACAGCCTGTTGTGCTATGTGCAGTATCGTGGAGACTTCGTAGTGGCCGGCCTGACAGGAACCCCGGCCCAGCACTATCCCGGTGCTACCCAGGTGTTTGATGCTCACACAGGCAACATCCTCATTCAGAGTACCGTCCGCGATGCCACTGTCAAATAGCCCGCACCGCAGCTGAGTCCCGTCATGGAATTCGCGCTACCCAGCAAAAGGACCGACTTCTCCCAGCAACCGGAAGTTGGTCCCTTGACTGTTCCCAGCAGTACGCCTGCGGTCAACACAGGGCGGTTGCGCCAAGCCGTTACCCCATCAGCCGGCAGATTGATCGCCCACAGCACCGTGATGAACACGAACCGTAACTCCACATTGGGCAAATCCCGCTAGTAATCTGGGCGCAGGGGCCAGACTGCCTGCCACAGCAACGCAAGCAGCGGACTACCGCCCGCTAATCCTCCGCGTCTCACCTCGCGGACAGCTGTTCTGGGCGACGGCTTGCACCACGCAGGCACGCAGCATACGCAGATTGCCTCTTACGGAATCCTGCGCGGGCTGCGCGTCTGCGCGGTGAGCAAGCTTTCAGCCGGCGGCGAGGGCCAGGGCGCGCTTGGCGCTGTCGGTGGGCTTGATCGGCACCTGCACATCGGCCAACTTGCCTTGCTCATCAATGATAAACTGGCTGCGCGTCACGCCCATATACTTTTTGCCCAGGAACGATTGCTCGCCCCATACGCCGTAGGCTGCGGCAATGGCGTGGTCGCTGTCTACCAGCAGGGTGAACGGCAGATCATACTTAGTCTTGAACTGGCGGTGCGAAGCCGCGCTGTCGGTGCTGACCCCCAGCACCACCGCGTTCTGCTCGGTGATCTGCGGGTAGGCATCGCGCAAGCCGCACGCTTGGATCGTGCAACCGGGGGTGTCGTCTTTGGGGTAGAAATACAGCACGACCCGCTTGCCCAGCAGATCATACAGATGCAACGTCTCGTCGGTATCGGTCTGGACGGTAAAATCAGGCGCGCTATCGCCCACCTGGAGTGTGCTTTCAGCCATAAGATGAGGTTGCCTCCTGTGCAAACGGTGGATGTCGCATACAACAGTCATCATTGAAGCATGGATTGGGCCGTGAGTGCGCGGGTAGGGTGAAACGACAAAATTATTGATCCACGAAGGACCACGAAGGATTACGAAGAATGGGGACAGGATAACTGGTTATTTTGACTGCTGAATGGGGCGGATGTATGCCAGGGTAGATGCTGTAGCCGCGCTGCTTGCTGCGCCGTACTCGTTGCGGATGGCGTTACCGCCCGGTGTCGGCACGGTAGTCGGGTAGGTGCTGTAGCCGCGCTGCTTGCTGCGCCGGACTTGTAGGGCAGGTGGTAGCTGCGCTGCTTGCTGCGCCGGACTTGTAGGGCAGGTGGTAGCTGCGC
>JALYUO010000690.1 GCA_030853735.1 Chloroflexota bacterium | reverse complement strand
GGCTATCGCCGCGCTCCGCTGCTCACGCCCGCCGCTTCAGGCTCGCCGCTAAGGGCCAGTCGGCGGGCCTAGAGTGTCCAGTAGCAGAACCGATGGGCTGTAGTAGGACTTTGCATAAGCCCTGGTCCAGTCGCCGCCCGCCTACCGCACCCAGCGGGCAATCGGGTATAATGGGGCGTGATGCACCACCCTAAGCCGAGGAGACCCCGCCACATGAGCAAACTGGACCGCGCCCGCCAAGCCCTAGAACGGGCCATTGCCGCCATTGATGTCGCCCTGCCGGGAGCCGGTCCCACCGCACTGGGGCCGCACTCGCACGCTCAATTGCTGCGCTTTCGCGCCAACCTGGTCGCCATGCTGGCCGATCTGGCAGCGTGCGCCGCCCACCCGCCCAGCCTCGCCGTGCCCAGCCTCGGCCACATCATCGCCGACTCCTGGCCCCTCGACTCGCCCCTCGGCGAAGCGATCCTAGCCGCCGAACAGGAGTATGAAAGCTGCGCCAAAAGTGCCGGTCGGCATTAGACAGCGCAAGGCTATGGGGGGAGTACGCACCTTTGTCCGTCCCTTGCGCGGCAGCAATCAAGGGTATCTCAGCCGGTACGTGGCCGTCTTTGCCGGGGCGCAGAATCTAAAAGAAGTGATCCCTGAGTTGATTCACATGATGCCGGTGCCCTGCACCCCTCACCCGGCAGGAGCCTAGTGCTTTTTGGCTTCCACTGTAGCGTTGCCCATATTCATGCGAAAGGAGATCCCTGATGACCCTGACCCTAGAAGCCCAGCCGCTGCCGCTTCGCACCGACGAGCATGGCACCGTGCGAATTGCCGGCACGCGGATCACGCTGGATCTGCTCATCGAGGCATTCGAGAACGGCGACAGCCCCGCCGAGATCGTCCATCAAATCCCGACTCTGGATTTGGGCGATGTATATGCGGTACTGGCCTTTTACTTGCACAATCGCCCGGCGGTCGCGGCCTATTTGGCCGCGCAAGATGCGAAGTATGGGGAGGTGAATCGGATGCTGCAAGAGAAATGGCTGGCAAGTGCTGCTCGCGCACACTACCAAGCTGCCTTGCGTGACAGGCAAGGATCGTAGATTGTGTTGCGTCTGTTAGCTGATGAGAACTTTAAGTTCGCAATAGTTCAGGGGCTTTTGCGGGGCGACCCTACGTTAGACATTGTACGTGTCCAAGCAATCGGCTTGGCAAAAGCTCCTGATGAACGAGTTCTTGCCTGGGCTGCGTCTGAGGACAGACTAGTGCTGACCCACGATATAAAAACTATGCCCTCTCTGGCGAATGCGCGCCTTGCAGGTGGTGCGGCAATGCCGGGAGTCATTGTTATTCCCTGGAGTATGCCTGTAGGCCATGCAATTGAGGGTCTTCTGATATTCTTTGGCGCAAACCGTCTGGAAGAGTTCGTAAATCAAGTCAATTATTTAGCCCTGTAATTGTTTGAGCGATTTGACCTTGCAAAAAGGAGACCCGCGATGACTCTGACCCTGGAAGCCCCACCGACGGCGCTGCGGATGAGCGAGAACGGCACGGTGCGCGTCGGCAATACGCGCGTGAGCCTGGACTTAGTCTTAGGCTGGTTCAAGCTGGGATCTAGCCCAGAGGAGATTGTGCAGCACTTTCCCAGCCTGGATCTGAAAGATGTGTACGCGGCAGTAACCTACTATCTCTTTAACCAAGCCGAGGTGGAAGCGTATCTGGCCGAGCAGGAGCGCGAGACGGCGGAGATCGAGCGCGAAAGCCGGGCCATTTGGGAGGCGAGCGATCTTTATGCGCGGGTCAAGGCCGTCATCGTAGCGCGGGAGGCATAAAGCTTGATGCGTCTTCTAGCGGATGAAAACTTTGATCGCAACTTGCTTCAGGCTATGTTACGGGCGGAACCCAACCTCGACCTCATACGAGCGCAAGATGTTGGCTTGCGCGCAGTTCCTGATGAGGATGTACTCGCTTGGGCAGCCCAGGAAAACCGCGTCGTTATAACTCATGATGTTAAGACACTCGTGCCGTTAGCGAATCAGCGAGTCGCTGCCAATTTACCCATGCCCGGAGTGCTACTTATTCCGTGGGTTGTCCCGCGTGGGCGGGCTATTGAGCATACGCTGATATTCATTGCGGTAAGCCAACCCGAGGAAATAGTCAACCAAGTAGTGTATCTACCCTACCCATGAACAGTCCCTACTCGCGGCTTGCCCCGCCGCCCGGCGGACCGGCGGACCGGATTGTGGCCCATGCCGGCGAACTGCTGACGCTGGCGGGGCCGCACGCGGCGCGGCGCGGACCGGCGCAGGCAGAGTTGGGCGTGATCCTTGATGGGGCCGTGGCGATCCGGCAGGACACGATCCAGGCGGTGGGGCCGACGGCGGCGATTTTGGCGGCGCACGCGGGACCGGCGACCGAGATCGTGGACGCGGCGGGGCGCGTGGTCACGCCGGGGTTGGTGGACGCGCACACGCATCTGGTGTTTGCCGGCAGCCGGGAGCGGGAGTACGAGGCGCGCTTGCAGGGGGTGGATTATTTGGCGATCTTGGCGGCGGGCGGCGGCATCATGTCCACCGTGCGCGCCACGCGGGCGGCCAGTGGGCCGGAGCTGGCGGCGGGGCTGCGTGGCCGTCTGCGGACCATGCTGGCCCACGGCACCACCAGCGTCGAGGTCAAAAGCGGCTACGGCCTCAGCACTGCGGCGGAGTTGCGGAGTCTGGGCGCGATCCGGCTGCTGATCGAGGCGCGTGACCCGACGCTGCCCCGCCTGTGCGCGACCTTCCTGGGCGCGCACGCCGTACCGCCGGAGTTCGCGGGGCGGGCCGCTGCCTACGTGGATTTGCTGATTGACGAGACCTTGCCCGCCGTGGTCGCCGCGGGATTGGCCGAGTCGTGCGATGTGTTTTGCGACGAGGGTGCGTTTGATGCGCCACAAGCGCGGCGCATCTTGCTGGCGGCGCGGGCCTTGGGGCTGGGCGTGCGGCTCCATGCCAACGAGTTCGCCCAGATCGGCGCGGCGGCGCTGGCGGCGGAACTGGACGCGCTTTCCGCCGACCACCTGCTGGTGCTGGACCCCGACGAAATCGCTGCGCTGGCGGCCGGCGACACCGTGGCGACGCTGCTGCCGGGCACGGGCCTGGGCTTGGGCCGCTATGCCCCGGCGCGCGCCCTGATCGCGGCGGGCGTGCCGGTGGCGCTGGCAACCGACTGCAATCCCGGCACCTGCCTGTGCGAGAACCTAGCCCTGATGATGTCGCTGGCCTGCACGGCCATGCGGATGACCCCGGCAGAAGCGTTGGTGGCGGCGACGATCAACAGCGCCTGGGCGCTTGGTCCCAGCTGGGCGGCGGAGGTCGGCAGCCTCGAACCGGGCAAGCGCGCCGACTTGGTGATCTGGGACGTGCCGAACTACCGCCATATTCCCTACCACCTCGGCGTGAACCTCGTGGGGCAGGTGATCCTGGGTGGCACCCTCGTCTAGCCCCGCCGACCGTGCGGCTGCGCCGCGTGCCTGGTTGCCACACCTGGGGGCGCTGCTGGGCTATGCTGCGCTGGCGGTGCTGGTGACGTGGCCCACCCTGCCCAACTTTTTCACCCGCATCACCGGCAACCTGATCCCCGACCGCGACCAGAACTTGTGGAACCTGTGGTGGGTGCGCGAGGCGCTGCTGGTGCACCACACGAACCCGTTTCACACCGACCTGCTCTACTATCCCTACGGCGTGGACCTCTATCTGCACGACTTGGCGCTGCCCAACGGCCTGATCGCGCTGGGACCCTATCTCCTGTTCGGCCTGTTCGCCGCCTACAACACGGTCGTGCTGGCCTCCTACGTGCTGACGGGCTATGCGGCGTACCGGCTGGTGCTGTATTGTTTGGCGCGGGGCGACCATGCCGACCTCTCCCCCCTGCCCCCTCCCCTACGAAGGGAGGGGGTGCCAGACGATATTACCCCCCCCTTCCTTCGTAGGGAAGGGGGGGCAGGGGGGGTTAGGTCCGTCCCCCACCTCGCCGCGTTTCTGGGCGGGGTGATCTTCGCCTTCACGGCCTATAGCCTGGACGCGCAAAAGCAGATCAATATCCTGGCGCTAGAATGGGTGCCGTTCGCCGCCGAAGCCTGGCTGCGGGCGTGGGATGGGGCGAGTCGCCGCTGGGCGGCGGCGGCCGCGCTGTTCCTGGTGTTGGCGATGCTGGTCAACTCGTATTACGAAGTGCTGCTGGCGCTGTTCATGGCGGCGTATGTCCTCTATCGCATCCTGCGCCCGGACCCCGTTTTGTTCAACCCGGCGACCCGGCGACCCGGCGACGATAAAGAGGATGGGGTGCATGGTGCGCGTGATGCGCTAGGGAATCGATCACGCAGCGTTGTCGCTAAGAACCTCACGAAAAATCGCCGTGTCGCCGGGGCTTCGTGGTGGAATCTCCAGGTGCCGTGGTGGAAAATTCGCCGGCTGGCGCTGCCGTTTGGCCTGACGGCGGCGGGGTTGGGCGGGCCGTATGTCTGGGGCGTGGCGCATAGTTTGCAGACGGAGCGCATCACGGCGCAAGCGACCGCGCAGCAGAGCGTCCATGCGGCGGATTTGCTGAGTTTCGTGCTGCCTGCGCCCGATCACCCCTGGTTGGGCGCACACGCGCCGTGGTGGCAGGGGCTTGACCCGAACGTGGTGCCGGGCTACTTGGGCCTGGGGCTGGTGGCGCTGGCGCTGGCGCTGGGTGGCGTGTGGGTGGCGCGCCGGCGGCGGGATACGGCATTCTGGGTGTTGGTGGCGCTCGGCGGGGCGCTCGGCGCGATGGGCACGACCCTCAGCATCGGCGGGCAGCGCCTATTTTTCGGCCACACGCTGCCGCTGCCGTTCGCGCTGATCGGCGGGTTGCCGATCTTTAACCTGATCGGCAAGGTGGAGCGGTTCGAGTTGCTGACCCTGCTGGC
>JALYUO010000635.1 GCA_030853735.1 Chloroflexota bacterium | reverse complement strand
ACCGTTAATCAAGCTACGGGCGATAGCGTTGTGGCGGGCGACCAGAGCGGGCACATCCACGTCCAGCAACCGCCCGTCCTGCACGCGCAGCCGGCCGTTGACGAGGCTGAAGTCTACTTGCGGCGGGTGGCAGAAGACCAGCGCGGCCAACGGGTCATGGACCGCGCCGCCGGCCAGGGGCAACGTGTCGAGGCGATAGCCGATCACATCGGCGGCCATGCCGGGGGCGAGGCTGCCGATGTCGTCGCGGCCCAGCACGGCGGCCCCGCCCCGTGTGGCGAGACGCAGGGCGGCGGGGGCGGTCAGCGCCGCTGGGTCGCCGCTCACGCGCTGGAGCAAGAGGGCTTGGCGCGCTTCGGCTAGCAGGTGTGATGAGTCGTTGGAAGCCGAGCCGTCCACCCCCAGGCCCACGCGCGCGCCCGCCGCCGTGAGCGCCCCCAACGGCGCGATGCCCGATGCGAGGCGCATATTCGATGAGGGGCAATGGGCCACCCCGGTGCGCGTCGCACCCAGCCGCCCGGCTTCGGCGGCCGAGGGATGGACCATGTGCGCGTGCCACACGTCGGGGCCGACCCAGCCCAGGTCTTCGGCCAGTTCGACCGGCCGGCGGCCAAACCGCTCCAGGCAGTAGGCTTCCTCGTCGCGCGTTTCGGCCAGATGAGTATGCGAATGCACGCCGTAGCTGCGGGCCAGGGCCAGGCTTGCGCGCATCAGGTCGGGCGACACGCTGAACGGCGAACAGGGGGCCAGCACGATCCGCAGCATGGCATAGCGGCCGGCATCGTGATACGCTTCGATCACCCGCCGCGAGTCGGCCAGGATCGCCGCTTCGTCCTCGGTAACACTATCCGGCGGCAGCCCGCCCTGCGACTCGCCCACCGACATGGAGCCACGGGCCGCATGAAAGCGCAGCCCCATCTCCGCCGCCGCCCGCACCTGATCGTCCAACCGCGCCCCGTTCGGCCACAGGTAGGTATGATCGCTCGACGTGGTGCAGCCCGACAGCAACAGTTCGGCCATCGCCACTTTCGTGCTGACATAGACCGCTTCGGGCGTGATGCGGGCCCAGATGGGGTAGAGCGTGACCAGCCATTGGAACAGCGTCGCGTCTTGCGCGGCGGGCACGGCACGGGTGAGGGTCTGCCCAAAGTGGTGATGGGTGTTCACCAGGCCGGGCAGCACGATATGGTTGCTTGCGTCCAGCACACGGTCGGCGCTGGTGGGCAGGCTGCTGGTGGGGCCGACGGCGGTGATGACGTTATCGGTGATGAACAGGCCGCCGTCGGCCCAGCGCGTGTCGGCATCGTCCATCGTCACCAGCAGGGTGGCGTTGCGGATCAGTAGGGTGGGCATCGGTTGCGCTCCTCTTGCCCGGCGCGGGTTACACACGCGGGCTGCGGCTGTAGTATACTGGGCCTAGCCGCTTTGTGCCAAGCCGACCTAACCCCCCAACCCCCTTCCCTACGAAGGAAGGGGGAGTTAGACGACTTCACCCCCAACCCCCTCTCCTGAAGAGAGGGGGAGATTGCCAGGGAGTATGTTGTGGCCGCATCTCATGTAACGCTGGCGGAATTGAATGCCGCTGACCGCGCTGCGTTTCAGGCGGCGGTGGCTCCGCTGTTTGAGGGGGCACCGGATTGGGTGGGGCGCGCCTGGGAAGCCCGCCCGTTCGCCGATCTCGACAGTCTGCACGATGCGCTGACCGCTACGATGCTGGCTGCGTCACCAGAGGAACAGGTCGCGCTGATCCAGGCGCATCCCGATCTGGTCGGCAAGGCGGCGCTGGCCGGTACGCTCACGCCCAGTTCGAGCGCCGAGCAAGCGGCGGCGGGGCTGGACCGCCTCACGGCGGCGGAGATCGCCCAGTTCACCGCCTATAACGCCGCCTATCGCGCCCAGTTCGGCTTCCCCTTCGTCATCTGCGCGCGCGAAAACCGCAAAGAGAGCATCCTGGCCGCCTTCCCTGCTCGTCTTGGCAACCCCCGGCCCGCCGAAATCGCCACCGCCTTGCGCGAGATCGCCAAGATCGTCTGGCTGCGCTTGCCGGATCGGGTCGGCCCCCTGATACACGCTTGTCGGTTAGGTCAGGATCAAAGGAGACTTTTCAGCCTATGATCTTGTCATTCTGAGCGTAGCGAAGAATCCGTCGCCGTGTGATCTCGTATCGGGCCGGTGACTTGCTATCATCGGGGTACATCTGGCGTGGGACAGGATACGCACCCCAGCAGCCATCCTAACGGGCGCGGCCAGCAGCGCCCCTACATTCCCGTAGGTCGGCTGCCTTGCGCTAAGGCGCGCACGCCCCTGGCGGGTTGGTGACGGCCCCATAGACGATCTTGGCAATCTGGCTACGGAAGGCGAAGTTGGTGGGGCGGAAGGTCTGATCGCTGTAGCCGCCCAAAATGCCGTGGCAGACGGCGGTCTCGATGAAGCGGTAGAAGACGCTGTCGCGGGCCACGTCGCCGAAGGTTGGGGTGGGTGGGTTGAGCAGCGCCCAGCCTGCGCCGCCCACCACGATCTTGGTCAACTGCCCACGCGTTACCGCGTTGGCGGGGCGGAAGTAGGGCCGATTGAGGCTGTCGCACGGTTCGGCGACCCCGGTTTGGCTATTGATGCCGCCGCACAAGTAGCCGCTGACGATGCCACGAGCCGCCGCCGTCTCGATCAAGCCATAGAAGACGTTGCTGGAGTCCACATCAACAAAGGTGCCCCTCGCGGGCGGGGTGACGAGGGGGATG
>JALYUO010000633.1 GCA_030853735.1 Chloroflexota bacterium | reverse complement strand
CAGCAGGGCTGTTGGCGCTGGTGCTGACCGACCTGTGGAGTGCGCCCAACGCCTGGGGGCTGACGGATGTTGCGCCTGATGCGGTGGCGGGTTGGCTGGCCGCGCAGCCGCCGGGCGCGGTGATGCGCCTGCCGTTGTCCGCCGCGCTGGCCGGGCCGCCGCTTTATGCGGGCACCGCCTATGCTCACCCGCTGGCCTATGGCTACGAGACGTTTGAGCCGCCGGGCTTCCAGGCGGCGCGCCCGGCGTTGTTGGCTTTCCCCAAGACGGTGGCTTTCACGCAGTTGCGCGCCTGGGGTGTGCGTTATGTGGTGGTAGCGGCGAGCAGCTACGGGCCGGACTGGCCGGCCACGCGCGCCTATTTTGCCACGCTGCCGGGCTGGACTCCGGTCTACAGTGCCGCCGAACCGCGCCGCTATGCCGCGCCCTTCTGGCTCGGTGATGTGCAGCCGGAGCTGGTGGATGCGTTTGCGCCGGACGAGCTAATGGTGTATCAGTTGCGGTAGCGCGTAAGGGCAAGCGGTGACATGATTGATCCACGAAGGACCACGAAGGAGGTTTGATCCGCAGAGACGCGCGAAGAGGGTTTGATCCGCGAAGGGCCGCGAAGACACGCGAAGAAGACGACGGTTTTTGATCCACGCAGGGCCGCGTAGGTTCCTACATATCTCCACGGCCCACGGCCCACGGCCCACAGCCCACGGCCCACCGCTCACGGCCCACGGCCCACCGCTCACGGCCCACGGCCCACGGCCCACCGCCCACCGCTCACGGCCTACGGTTTGACACTGCGCGGCGGCATGGCTTATACTCGCTCTATGAGTGGGATAGACGGGATGACGACGGCGCTGATTTACCATCCGGGGATGCTGGCGCATGACACCGGGGAGCATTGGGAGCGGGCGGCGCGGCTTGAAGCGGTGCTGGCGGGCATCGGGCGACAGTGGGGCGTAGTGCCAATCCAGGTGCCGGAACCCGCTACGCCGGCGGCGCTGGCGGCGGTCCACGATCCGGCTTACGTGCAGACGATTGCGGCGCTGGCGGCGCGCGGCGGTGGGCAGTGGGATTACGACACCGTGATCAGCCCGGCCAGCTATGAGGCGGCGCGGCTGGCGGCGGGCGCAGCGTGCCGGGCGGTGGATCTGGCGCTGGACCCGGCGGGACCGGGCACGCGCAGCGCCTTTGCGCTGGGTCGCCCGCCGGGGCATCATGCCTGCGCCGACCTGGCGATGGGCTTCTGCTTGTTCAACAACGTGGCTGTGGCGGCGCGCCATGCCCAGCGCGAACATGGCGTGGGCCGCGTGCTGATCGTGGATTGGGATGTGCATCACGGCAACGGCACACAGGATCTGTTTTATATGGACCGCAGTGTGGCCTATTTCAGCACCCACCAGTGGCCGTTCTACCCCGGCACGGGCAAATGGACGGAGAGCGGGGCGGGCGCGGGCGAAGGCACGACCTGTAATGTGCCGCTGCCGGCGGGCACCGACGATGCGGGCTATCGCGCGGCCTTTGTTGAGGTGCTGGCTCCGTTTGCCCGCCGCTTTGCACCCGACCTGATCCTGGTGTCGGCAGGCTACGACGCGCACCACGCCGATCCGCTGGGCCAGATGGCCGTGACCAGCGGCGGGTTCGCCATGCTGACCGGGCTGGTGATGGACCTAGCCGCCGAACTCTGCGGCGGACGGCTGGCCTTTGTGCTGGAAGGCGGCTACGATCTGGGCGGCCTGACGGCGGGCGTGATCGCCACGCTGGAACGGCTGAATGGCCTGGACCTTTCTGTGCGCCAGCCGGCAGCCGGCAGCCGGCAGTCCCCGGCCCTGAGCTATGCGGTGCGCGGGGCACTGGATCGCACGTTGCGCCATCACCAACTGGTGTAACTTTACATAACACGGAAGAGGATGCTATGGCTGACATTCTGCGGACGACCCGCGAAGACGAGAGCCGCAAACGCGACGACGCAACGCTGCATCAGATGCAACAGCAAGTGGACGACTTGCGTCGGCAGTTGCGCGAGGCGATAGCCCGCCAGCAATGGCTGGAGGATCTGTATAAAAACACCGAAGGCCAGGTGGTGCAACTGCAAATGGCGCAGGAACGTCACGCCCAAGATGTGTCGCAGACCTTGCAGGTGCGGCAGATCGAAGACGGGCGTATCCGGCAGCAGATCGCCGAATTGGGGCAAAAGGTGGAGGAGCCGCTGAAGCCGATCCGCGACCTACGTGCCCAGATCGGTGAACTGCTGGATGCGCGTCGCCAAGACCGCGACCGCACCAGCAAAGACGTGCGCGAATACGAGACGTTGCAAGGCCAGATCCGCCAGGTGGTGGCGCAGATTGCCCTGGTGGCTGATGGGCAGCGGCAGTTACGCGATCTGGTGCAAGAACTGGACGCGGTGAACAACGAGACGCGCCAGGAAATCAACCGCGTGACCGACTTGCAGCGCATTGAAGAGCAACGCCTGCGCCGCCAGGGGATCGAGTTGCAGGAGATGGTCGAGGCGATCAAAGGGCAGTTCGTGGAGATCTCATCGCGCAGCGGGCGGGTGGAAGATGTGCGCCGCCAGCTGCTGGAACACCTAGAAGCCCTGGCCGTCACGGTGGGCAGCGGGCAGGAGCAGTACGACCGCCTACATTCGGTAGTTGGACGCATCGAGAAGCAGGTAGGCGACAATCACGATTTGGTGCAGGACCGGCTGGAGGCGGTGCGCGTGCAGTTAGCCGCCGAGATGACCGAAGTGCGTCAGTTGGGCGATCAGCGCATGGAACGCTATGTTGGGCGCTTCCAGCAGTTAGAGGACCGCATCCGCGATCTCGACAGCCGGCTGGCCGACCAAAGCCCCCATTTTGAGACGCTCTATCGGCGCGACGAAGAGGTGGAAGAGCTGATTGACGGGATGGAAGAACGCCACCTGCGACTGGAATTGGAGAGCATCGAAAGCCAGATCAGCGAGATGCGCGCACGGCGGGCCAAAAAGCAGGCCGAAGTCGCGCAAAAAGCCACGCTCGTCCGCAACGTGCGCGAGGCCCGCCCGCACAATGGTCCGCCCAGCGAAGCCGGCAGCCCCGAAAGTCCGGTCTAAATGGAGAGCAAGTCCAACGCACTGCCCGCCGCTACCAGCCAGTCGGTCGTCGGTAATCCGCAATCCGCAATCCGCAATCCGCAATCCGCGGTGGCCCAGGTGCGCGAACTGGCCGACCGGGTGCGGGCCAATGTGGAGCGGGTGATCATCGGCAAGCCGGAGGTGATTGACCGCGTGCTGGCCGCGCTGCTGTGCGAGGGCCATGTGCTGCTCGAAGATGTGCCGGGGGTGGGCAAGACGGTGCTGGCGCGCGCGCTGGCCCAGTCGCTGGCCTGCCAATTTGCGCGCATCCAGTTCACGCCCGACCTGTTGCCGTCCGATGTGACCGGGCTTTCGATCTACAATCAGCAGCAACAAGCGTTCGAGTTCCGGCCCGGCCCGGTGTTCACCCAGGTGCTGCTGGCCGACGAGATCAACCGCGCCACGCCGCGCACGCAATCGGCCTTGCTGGAAGCGATGGAGGAGCGCACGGCCACGGTGGACGGGCGCACGATGCCGTTGCCGCGCCCGTTCCTGGTGCTGGCGACGCAGAATCCGATTGAGCTGGAAGGCACCTTCCCCCTGCCCGAAGCGCAATTGGACCGTTTCCTGATCCGCTTGCGCGTGGGCTACCCATCGGCGGACGAGGAGGAGGCGATCTTGGAGCGCTTCGCCCGCAGCAACCCCTTGCTGGACTTGCCCGCCGTGGCCGGGGCCGACGAGTTGGCC
The DNA here is from genome assembly GCA_030853735.1 of Chloroflexota bacterium. Classification (GTDB taxonomy): domain Bacteria; phylum Chloroflexota; class Chloroflexia; order QHBQ01; family JAICKM01; genus JAICKM01. The sequence goes on along the minus strand of JALYUO010000633.1, from coordinate 5,998 downwards.
GCCGCGCAAACCATCGTGCGCGGCGTAGAGATCACGCCCGAAGTGCGGCGCTATATCGTGGCGCTGGTGCGGGCCACGCGCAGCCAGGATGCGCTCGACCTGGGGGCCAGCCCGCGCGGCTCGTTGGCGCTCTACCGCACGGCCCAGGCGCAAGCGGCCATGCAAGGCCGCCCTAGCGTCACGCCCGACGATGTGAAGCGCATGGCCCCTTACGTGCTGCCGCACCGCCTGATCCTGAACCCCGAAGCGCGCCTCCGCAACCGCGACCTGGACGGCTTGGTGCAAGACCTGTTGGCCCAGGTGCCCGCGCCGGTGGAGCCGACGACGGCGTAGTGTTGAGTGTTGAGTGTTGAGTGTTGAGTTGAAGTACGGTTGCACGCACCCTGTTGCCCACGCTGAACGTTCATACGTCAGCACGCATGATTCAGCCTGAGTGGGGTAGGCGGCGGGGCGACCCGGCGGGGTTGGGCGACCGACCGGCCACGAATGGCGGTACGAATACACGAATGGGAGGGGACAGGGTAGAACGTGCTGGGCTGGAGCCGGCCCTGGCCCACCCAGCCGCTGCGCGGAGTGCAGGGATCGCCGACTCCATTCGTGTATTCGTACCGCCATTCGTGGCCGGTCGGTCGCCCAACCCCGCCGGGTCGCCCCGCCGCCTACAATCCGTTGGTGATCGCGCGACAGGCCGGCTAGGCTGAATCGTTACCAACGCTCATAACTCTGCACGCCAAAACTCTAGAAAGACCATCCTCATGCGAACCACCAGAACTTTTGCCCTGCTGGGGCTGCCTGTGCTGCTGCTGTTGCTTGCGCCGTTGACGCACGCCCATCCCGCGTCCGAACCGACGGCGGAGAGCGGGTTTGCCTCGCCGCTGTTTGAGCGCGTGTGGCGGCGGACCGATGCGCCGGTGGCGGCGGGCGTGGCGCGGCGTTCGTGGACCTGGGGGCCGGGGGCGGGACTGACGCGCCAGGAGCCGTTCGGCGGGACGGACCGCACCGTGCAGTATTTTGACAAAGGCCGTATGGAGGTCAATCCGGCGGTGAGCGATCCGTCCAGCCCGTGGGCGGCGACCAGCGGCTTGCTGACGGTCGAGTTGGTGAGCGGGCGCGTGCAGACCGGGGCCGACAGCTTCGAGAATCGCACGCCGGCTGCCGTCCCGCTGGCTGGCGAAGCGCCCGCGCCGGGTGATAGCCGGGTGCCGACGTATGCCGACTTCGCCGCCGTGGCCTCGCTGCCGGGCGGAGCGGATCGCCGCGTGCCGCCCAACCGCCGGCCTGTGGTGGCGACGATCAGCCGCACGGGGGTGGGCAGCTTACCGGAGAGCAAAGCCAATATTGTGAGCAATGTCGGCTACGCTGCCGAAACCGGGCACAATATCCCCGATGTGTTTTGGAGTTTCGCGCGCGGCCAGGGCTTTGTGGCGAACAGCGGCGCGGGGTACGAGTTCCGCCAACTGTTCGATCCAACCTTTGTGCTGGGCTACCCGATCAGCGAAGCCTACTGGTCCACGGCGATCATCAACGGCAAAGCGACGCAGGTGTTGATCCAACTGTATCAGCGGCGGGTGCTGACCTACGTGCCGGGCTTCGCCACGGCTTGGCAGGTGCAGATGGGCAATGTCGGCGCACAATATTACGCTTGGCGGTATGGCATGCCGTTGCCCCCCGCTGCGCCAATAGCGGTCGCCGCCCCACCTCACCCACCCGCCGAGGCGTTTGTGCGCGTGCAGGGCACGCATTTGGTTTGGCACGGCGGCCAGCCGGTGACGCTCAAAGGCACCAACTACTGGCTGCACACTGCGCCGTTTGTGGACACCTGGGGCGAATGGGACGGCGCGCAGGTCGCCGCTGAATTGGCGAAAGCGCACGAGTTGGGCGTGAACAGCGTGCGGATCACGCTGCCCTACATCCATGTGCCGATCCCGCTGGTTTGGGGCGATAAGGTCAGTGAGCGCGTGAACGGGCCAATTATCCAGTTGATGACGCAGTTGCTGCAAATCGCCGCCGGCTATGATATGAAGGTGATGTTTGCCTTGTTTGACGGCACCGACCGCGTAGACGACCCCAGTGCCGCCGAGTTTCGCCAGGAGTTGAACTATGTGCAAGGCATCGTCGAGCCGTTTGCCGACGATGACCGCGTGCTGGCCTGGGATCTGAAAAACGAGCCGGATAACAGCCCGGTGTGGCTAAAGGGCGATGCGGCGCAAAGTATCCACTGGTTGAGCCAGATGGCCGCAGCGGTGCGTGCCGCCGATGTGCGCCACCCGATCACGGTGGGCATGGGCCAAGCGGCGAACCTGTGGGCCGCGCCGGATGGGTTGCGCGTGCTGGACTTTGTAGACTTCGTTAGTTTCCACAGCTACGACGCGGGCGGCTTCGTGAGCCAGATCCAGGCGGTGCAGGACCACACGGCCAAGCCCGTTGTCGTCAGTGAGTTCGGCTGGCCGACCGGCCCGGCCCGCGAGTCGAGCGCCGCCGCGACCTATGACGAGGCCACGCAGAGCTACCTATACCGCACTATGCTGCCGGCGGCACAGGCAGCAGGCGTGGCCGGCGTGCTGCAGTGGACGCTGTGGGATTACGAGCGCGGCGATGGGCGGCCCGATCACGAGTCGTTCTTCGGTCTGGTGCGCGCCGACGGCACTTTCAAGCCCGCCGCCGACCTGTTCCGCGCCGCGCCCGGTGCGCTGTTGCCGAGCCAGACGCACAGCACCCTGCCCCTCACCCGCGCCGACTCCCTGCCCGACATCCGCCCCTAGGCCGATGAGCGCGGCAAGGTGCTATGGTATAATAAGGGCGAAAGGAGGCACTGTGATGCGCCGGATATTAGACACCCCGTATGTCGTTACCGACCCAGAGATTTGCCACGGCAAGATTACGTTTCGCGGCACGCGGGTGTTCGTGGCGGATATTTTAATGGATGTGGCACGCGGTAAAGACTGGCGTTTTATCAGTAAAAGTTGGCACGGTTTGCCACAAGAAGCTATAGCTGAAGCGGTACGCTTGGCCTGTCAAGTGTTTGAGGAGTATGCCGAGGAGTATGTTGTCGAACAGGCGTTACAGAAAGCGTCGGCATGAGTGTTTTTACTGGGCGAGTCCTATTAGTTAGTGAGGAGGTGTTGTCACAATGCGCCAGACCTTAGATACGCCGTATGTCGTTACCGACCCAGAGATTTGTCACGGTAAGATCACGTTTCGCGGCACGCGTGTGCTCGTGGCAGATGTGCTGAATGCGGTTGCCAAAAGTAGGGATATATGTTTTATGGGGGAAGACTGGCATAACCTACCTCAACCCGCAATCGCTGAGGCGGTACGCTTGGCAAATCAAGCGTTGGAGGAGTATGCCGAGGAGTACGTGGTAGAGTATGGTCTGGAGAAAGTACCGGCTTGAAGATTTCATAGCACAGATAGCTGGGACTTTTTAACGGTGCGGAGGTGTGCTTACTATGCGTCGTATATTAGATACTGCGTATGTCGTCACCAACCCGAAAGTGTGCCACGGCAAGATCACGTTTCGCGGTACGCGCGTGTTTGTGGCTCATGTACTGGATGATGTAGCGGAAGGAAAAGACTGGCACTTACTTAGCAAAAGCTGGCATGGCCTCGCACTGGAAGCGATTAGTGAAGCGGTACTTTTAGCTTGCCAGACGTTTGAGGAATACGCCGATGACTATGTGGTGGAGTATGCTAGAGAACAAGTTCCCGCGTGAATGTTCTTGATGAAAACATCATAGATGATGAGCGGAAAAAGCTCCGTGGTTACGGACTACCTGTGCGCCACATCGGCTATGATTTAGCGCACAAGGGCATACAAGATAATGATCAAGTTATTCCACTGTTACGTGAACTGCATTATCCAACATTCTTCACCCTTGATGAAGATTACTATAAACGTTATCTAGGTCACACTCGTTACTGTTTAGTACAATTAGTAGTTCGATCAGATCAAATAGCTAAATATGTGCGCCAAGTGCTGCGGCACCGCGCGTTCAATACTCAGGCTAAACGGATGGGCTGCGTAATTCGTGCATCGTCGGCGGGGCTGACGGTTTGGCGGTTGCACCTGGAGCAAGAGGTTGCGCTTAGTTGGCGAGGAGGCGATGGGATGTCACGCGGCATTATCGGGCGCTATATTGTGAAGGATACGAGTATTCGGGATGGGGCACCGACCTTTCGCGGGACCGAAGTCACGGTGGCGGAAGTGCTGAACCAAGTGGCCGACGGCGTGCCGTGGGAGACGATCATCAAGGGCTATAACGGCACGATCTCGAAGGCGGCGATCACCGAGGCGATGACAATTGCCCGCTTGGCGCTGCTGGAACATTACGGTGCGCCGAGTGAAGATTTGATTTAAGTTGCACGTTGTTGTTTAACACGTCCTCACAAGGAGGAAATACTGCTATGGAACGTAAGCTATACGGCCGATACATTGTGGCCGATCCCGAAATTTGCCACGGCAAATTGACCTTTCGCGGCACCCGTATCTTTGTCTCGGATGTGCTGGACGACGTGAGTTCCGGCATGGATTGGGACACGATCATTGATCAGTGGAATGGGCATATCAGCAAAGAGGCGATTGCAGAGGCGGTGCAATTAGCCAAACAAGCGTTGTATGATCGCTTCCGTGAGTATAGCTTGGCACCGCTTTCTGCTCAGATGATGATCTAGAAATTATGCAAGAGAGGAGTTCGCACCTGGGGTGCGAACGACGCGCCGCCTTCGGAGTTCGCACCTGGGGGTGCAAACTCCTCAGTTGACGGGGCTAACCACCGCTCCAGATCATTAGCTGAATTACTATAGCAGGGCTATTTGAACGACAACGCAGAACGCAGAACGCAGAACTCCAAACTCGTTGACCATTGGGCCGTGCTGCTGGGCTTCACGGTGCTGACGGTGGCGATGACGTGGCCGGTGGCGGCGCTGTTTGGGCGGGGCATCAACGCTTTCGGCGATGTGGTGCTGCAAATGACGGCGCTGACCTGGGATGCCCATGCGCTGACGACGAATCCGCTGGGCGTGTTTGACGCGCCGTTCTTCTACCCCTACGCGCATAGCAATGCCTTCTCCGAGAGCCTGATCGGCGAGACGCTGGTGGCGCTGCCGGTGTTCTGGCTGACGGGCGGCGACCCCGGCCCGGCGCATAACTTCAACTTCTTGCTCTCCTTTGTGCTCACCGGCTACGGCACCTATCTGCTGACGCGCGACCTGATGGGCAATCGGGCGGCGGCGTGGGCGGCGGGCATGGCCTATGCCTTCACCGGCTACCGCTTCGTGCAAAGCGGCCACCTCAACGTGCTGGCGACGGAGTGGTTGCCGCTGACGTTGTGGGCCTTGCGGCGTGGGCTGCGTGGCAATCACGGCGGCTACCTCGCGCTGGCGGCGGCTTTCACCGTCTGCATGGGCCTGTTCAGCGTCTATCTCTTCTACTTCCTGGCCTTGTTGGTCGCGCTCTACCTGGGCTGGTGGGCGGTCCAATGCGGAATGCGGAATGCGGAATGCGGAATGCGGAATATGGAAGACGCTGGGGATCAGGGGTCAGGGGTCAGGGGTCAGAATTCAGAACTCAGAATTCAGAACTCAGAATTCAGAACTCTGGCCGTGAAGCTGGTGGTGGCCGGGCTGGGGGCGGGGCTGGTCCTGTTGCCGTTTTATTGGCCCTATTTGGCGGTGAATCGGGAGTTGGGGCTGGCGCGCTCGGTCTACGAGGTGCAGGGCTGGGCGGCCAAACCGGGCTTTTTCCTCAACGTGCTGCCCACCAATTGGCTGTGGGCCACCTTGCTGCCTGATCTGATGGTGAGCAGTCGCGGCGAACGGCAACTGTTTCCGGGGGCGATCATTACGCTGCTGGCGGTGGTGGGGCTGGTGAGCGGTGGGCCGTGGGCCATGGGCCGTGGGTCGTGGGCCGTGGGCCGTGGGCCGTGGGCCGTGCAAACACGGATCGCATACGCAACACGTAATACGTAATACTCTGCCCAAGCCTACCCTGCCCAAACCC
>JALYUO010000623.1 GCA_030853735.1 Chloroflexota bacterium | reverse complement strand
GCGCAGCCACCCGCGCCAGCGCCAGCCGCCGCGCCTGATCGAGCCGCGTGCCCCCGCCCGGCGCATCGGTCGCGCCCATGCTGGCCGAGGTGTCCACGATCAGGATCAGATTGCGCCCACCGCTCTGCGGGCTGGCCGCCCAGGGCCGCGCCAGCGCCAGGATCAGCGCCGCCGCAATGCCTAGTTGCAGCAGCCACAGCAGCGAGGCATTGAGCCGCGACCACGCCGCGTTCGCCTCACGGTCGCGCAGCAACGCCTGCCACAGTTGCAAGCTGGACACGCCCGTTTCGGGCCGCCGCAAGCGCAGCCAGTACAGCGCGGTAATGACGGCCAGCACCGGCACAAAGCCGAGGGCCAGGGGTGCAAGTAGTCCCATGGTTTAGTGTTTAGTGTTTAGTGTTTAGCGTTTAGTGTTTAGTGTTTGATAAGCGTTGGACAGCGAAGAAGTAGCCGGCACGCCCTCCACACTAAACACTAAACACTAAACACTAAACACTAACCGTTCACTCGTTCTTCGTTTCTTCCAAAATTGAGGTGATCACCGCGTCGGGGCTGATGCCTTCGGCTTCGCCGTCGAAGTTGAGGATCAGGCGGTGGCGCAGGGCCGGCAGGGCGGCGGCGCGGATGTCCTTGAAGGCCACATTAAAGCGCCCATCGAGCAGCGCGGCGATCTTGCCGGCCAGGATCATGGCCTGCAAGCCGCGCGGACTGCCGCCGTAGCGCACATATTTGCGGACCAGGGCCGTCGCTTCGGGTTCGTCGGGGTGCGTGGCGCGCAGCACGCGCACGGCATAGGCGGCGACGTGTTCGGCAATCGGCGTTTGCCGCGCCAGGGCTTGCATCGCCACCAGTTCCGGCCCACTGACCACCGCTTGCGGCGTGACGTGCAGGCCGCTCGTCGTGCGCTCCACGATGGTCAGCAGTTCCGCCGCGCTGGGGAAGCCGACGTGCAGCTTGAACAGGAAGCGGTCCAACTGCGCTTCGGGCAGCGGGAAGGTGCCTTCCATTTCCAGCGGGTTCTGCGTCGCCAGCACGATAAACGGCGGCTCCAGCCGGTAGGTCGTGCCCGCCGCCGAGATGGTGCCCTCTTGCATCACTTCGAGCAGCGCCGATTGCGTCTTGGGCGTGGCGCGGTTGATCTCGTCGGCCAGCACCAGGTTGGCGAAAATCGGCCCACGCTCAAAGCGGAACTGCCGCCGCCCGTTCTCATCCTCCACCAGGATGTTGGTGCCCAGGATGTCGGCGGGCATCAGGTCGGGCGTGAACTGGATGCGGCCAAAGGCACAATGCAACGCCTCAGCCAGCGCGCGCACCAACGCCGTCTTGCCCAGCCCCGGCACGCCTTCGAGCAGCGCATGGCCGCCCGCCAACAGCGTCACCAGCACCTGCCGCACCAGCGCCCGCTGGCCGACGATCACTTTGCCGACTTCCTCTTCGACGGCTTGCACTTTGAGGCGAAATTGTTCCGGGGTCATGTCGGCCACCAGCGGGCGGGCGGCTTGCTCCGTGGTCAGGGTCATGCGGTCTCCTCGTCGTAGGGGCCAGGGGTCAGGGGTCAGGGGTCAGCAATGTGCGGTGGCCCGGACCGGTCCAAACACGGCGTAACATGAGGCCAATGCTGCATAAGAGCCAGCCTAGCCCCGCAAAATACAACCAGTCGCGATTAGCTGCGCCGGCAATCGGCATCCCCACTTGCGGCCCGGCGCGTACAATAGCCGATAGATCACGTATATCTTGCACTGCCTCCGCATCCGTAGCTAGTTTACTCGCTCCGGCTACGCCTACGGAAGCATAAAAGGTGTTGTCACCTTGATCACGCAGATAAGCATCCGCATACACAAGATAGGCTTGGCCTACAACAAACTCGCCCCAATCGGAAGTCTCGCACGGCAGCAATTGCTGTACAGGACGATCACAACTGTAAGTCCCAACTACACTGATTGTCCGACCCGACACGCCTTTCTATGCTTGCGTAACTTGAAAGTCGTACTTGAAGACGCGGCACTGACGAGTTGCGCCAAGAGCAGGCGGCACTTCGGTGCGCCGCAAGACTTTACCGAGAAACACAACATCGGAATAGCCAATATTGTCGGCGGCTCCATGATCGCGTGGCTCACAAGCGTAAGCGACATCAGCAACAGCAACCAGCAGCAGCCAAGCCATCAGAGCAGCGAATACACTCCTACCAAGCATACTGTTTCCTCAACGCAACACTATCGCCTAATCTGCCTAGTTCGTCGTCCGACCCCCGACCCCCGACCCCCGACCCCCTACTTTGTCACCAGCGAGTCAAAATAATCGCGCACATACGTCTTGGCATCGGGCGGGATATAGCTGTGGTCCAGCGCCTGCGCGGCGGCATCGCGGTAGGTGCCGATTACTTGGCTGTAGGGCGTTTTCGCGCCGGGATTGGTGCCGGGACCGCGCTCCACTACGCCCGTCTCCGCGCCGCCCTGGCCCGGCGATTCGGCCCCCGGCACTTTGGCCTGCAC
>JALYUO010000601.1 GCA_030853735.1 Chloroflexota bacterium | reverse complement strand
GGCGTAGGTCGTTAGCCGCCCGCGCATTCGTGTATTCGTGGCCCCATTCGTGGCTGGTCCGCAGCAGCGCCGGGTGGAACCGCCTCCTACCAGCAATACCGAACAAATCTCCGTGCCTCCGTGGTTTCGTCTGATCCACGCACAGAGATGCAAATAGAGGAACCAACGATGACTGACCGCGAAATCACCCTGACCGTCAATGGGCGCGAATATACCCGCCGCGCCGAGCCACGCTTGCTGTTGAGCGACTTTTTGCGCCACGACCTGGGGCTGACCGGCACCCATGTCGGCTGTGAGCATGGCGTGTGCGGCGCGTGTACGGTGCTGCTGGACGGCGAACCGGTGCGCGCCTGCCTGACCTTTGCGGTGCAGGCGCACGGGCACGCGGTCAGCACGGTCGAAGGCTTGGCGAGCGACCCGGCGCAGCTGCATCCCTTGCAGCAGGCGTTCTGGGAGTCGCATGGCTTGCAATGCGGCTTCTGCACGCCCGGCTTCCTGATGACCCTGATCCCGTTCCTGGACGAAAACCCCGACCCCAGCGAGGACGAGATCCGCGCGGCGCTGTCGGGCAATCTGTGCCGTTGCACCGGCTACCAGACCATCGTCGAGGCGGTGCGGCTGGCGGCGGCGCGGCGGCGGCTGGATGTGCAGGTGGGTGCATGAACCCTCCGATGTTTGGCGCACGCCATAAGCGCAACGAAGATCCCCGTCTACTGACCGGGCAGGCGCAATTTGTGGACGATGTGCAGCCGCCCGGCACGCTTCATGTGGCCTTTAAGCGCAGCGATTATGCCCATGCGCGGCTGCTCAACGTAGACGTGACGGCGGCGCGGGCGCTGCCGGGCGTGGTGGCCGTCTATACCGCCGCCGACCTGGGCGATTACTGGCAGCCCTCGCCGCTGCTGGTGCCGCCGCCGCCGACGCAGCATATCGTGTTTAACCAGCGCACGGCGGGCCAACTGGCGCGCGACAAGGTGCGCTCGGTGGGCGAACCGGTGGTGATGATCATCGCGGAGAGCCGCTATCTGGCCGAAGATGCCGCCGACCTGGTGGAGATTGATTATGAGCCGTTGGCGGCGGTGGTGGACCTGGAGGCGGCGCTCGACTCCGGCGCGGCGCTGGTGCATGAAGATGTCGGCTCTAACATCGCCGCCCATGTGATCCAGAGCAAAGGCGACTATGCGAGCGCGCAGACCGAGGCCGCCGTGACCATCCGCCGCCGCTTCCTCTACGACCGGGGCACCGCCGCGCCGATGGAAGGGCGGGGCGTGGTGGCCCAATGGGACGCGCTGGCCCGCCATCTGACCGTCTGGGACTCGACCCAAGCGCCGATCCCGATCCGCAACGGCTTGGCGCGGATGCTGGGCCTGTCGGAGCGGCAGGTGCGGGTGGTCGCGCCGTTTGTCGGCGGCGGCTTCGGCCCCAAGATCATGATGTTCTATCCCGAAGAGACGCTGGTGCCGTGGGCGGCGATGCAGTTGAACCGCCCGGTCAAATGGATCGAGGATCGGCTGGAAAACTTTGTCGCTATGACCCACGAGCGCGGGCAGGTGCATGATTCGGAGATCGCGCTGACGGCGGATGGGATCATCCTGGGGGTCAAAGATGTGTTCCTGCACGATACCGGCGCGTATGATCCCTACGGCCTGACCGTGCCGCTGAACACGCAATGCACGCTGCTTGGCCCTTATGTCATCCCGCATTATTACACCGAGTTCAAGGCGATTTTCACCAACAAGACGATTGTCACGCCCTATCGCGGCGCGGGGCGGCAGCATGGTGTGTTCGTGATCGAGCGCCTGCTGGACCTCGCGGCACGGGAATTGGGCCTGGACGTGGCCGAAATCCGCCGCCGCAACCTGATCCCGCCCGATGCCTTCCCCTATAATAACGGCATCATCTTCCAGGATTTCACCACGCTAACCTACGACAGCGGCAATTATGCGCCGGTGCTGGACAAGACGCTGGCGATGATCGGTTGGGACACCTTTGAGCAGGAGGAAGGGCCGCGTCTGCGCGCCGGTGGGCAGAAGGTGGGCATCGGGCTGGTGATGTATGTCGAGGGCACCGGCATCGGCCCCTATGAGGGCGCGCGTATCCAGATCGAGCCGAGCGGCAAGGTGACGGTGGTGACGGGCGTGGGCACGCAGGGCCAGGGCCACTACACTGTGTTCGCCCAGATCGCCGCCGAGGTGCTGGGCGTGGCGTTAGAAAATGTGCTGGTTTCGACCGGCGACACGGGGCAATTCAACTGGGGCACCGGCACCTTTGCCAGCCGCGGCGCGGTGGTGGCCGGGTCGGCGGTGCATGAGGCGGCGCTGCTGGTGCGCGCCAAAGCGATCAAGCTGGCGGCTGAGGCGCTGGAAACCGGCGAGAGCAATGTTGAGCTGATCGGTGGCTATGCCCAGGTGCGCGGCGTGGCGACGGCGCGGGTGAGTCTGGCCGAACTGGCCGGGCGGGCGAACCCCTTGCGCGGCGCAGTACGCCCCGGCACCGAACCGGGCCTCGAAGCCACCGCTTACTTCGGCCCGCCGATGGGCGCGACGGCGATGGGCGCGCACGCCATGATCGTCGCGGTGGACCCGGAGACCTACAATCTGAAAATCCACAAGTATGTGGCGGTGCATGACTGTGGCCGCGTGATCAACCCCATGCTGGTGGAAGGGCAGGTGCAGGGCGGCATCGCGCAGGGCATCGGCAACGCCTTTTACGAGCAGTTGATCTATGATGAGGGCGGCCAGTTGTTGAACGCCTCGTTCATGGACTACCTGTTGCCGACGGCGGGCGATGTGCCGCACATGGACATCGGCCACGAAGAAACGCCCTCGCCGCTCAACCCGCTCGGCGTGAAAGGGGCGGGCGAGGCGGGGGCCATCCCGGTGGGGCCGCTGTTTGCCCAGGCGCTGGAATACGCGCTGGCCGATAGCGGCATCGAAATCTGCGAAATCCCGCTCAGTCCCAGCCGCCTGTGGGAATTGGTGGAGGCGGCGCGAGCGGCGGGCGCAACGCTGACTGAGGATCATAGCGATGCCTGAAATCCCGGACTGGTTGGAGGCGACGCTGGCCTCTGATGCGCTGGAGGGGCAAGGGGTGTTGCCCAACACGATTTACGCGCTGTGCCCCGGCTTGCGGCTGGTGGGGCCGGCCTCGGTGGCGCTGATGAGCCGCGATGATAATCTAGCGGTGCGTCAGGTGCTTGATACGCCGCCGCCACCGGGCGCGGTGCTGGTGGTGGCGGGCGGCAGCGCCTCCCGCACGGCGACCATTGGCGGCTTGATGGCGCTGGAACTGCAACAGGCGGGTGTGCTGGGGCTGATCACGGACGGGCTGGTGCGCGACTCGCGCGAGATCCGGGCGGCGGGCTTTCCCGTCTGGTGCCGGGGCGTGACCCCCGCCGCCCCATGCGTATCAAGTTAAGCGGCCCGCGATTCTGGGGGCGGGATGCGATCCCGCTCCTGGGCTTTAGTCAAGCGCGCTACCGTCGCGGCCTGCTTGGTCGGCAGCAGGCCGGGGTCTTGCAGTAA
>JALYUO010000557.1 GCA_030853735.1 Chloroflexota bacterium | reverse complement strand
GCCGTTGCGACCGCGACGGTTGCCGGCGATCCGGGGGTGCTGCCGACGGTGGTGCCGGGCGGTGCGGGCGGCATCGTCTTTGTCCAGCGTGGGGCCACGCCGGGACTGGCGGTGGTCCAACCCGATGGATCGGGGCTGCGCGTGCTGGTGGCGGGGATGGGTCTGAGCGGCCCGCGCTGGTCGCCGGATCGCAGCCGGATCGCCTACCTGCGTGGTAGCGGCACGCAAGCGGACCTGTGGGTGGTGCAAGCCGACGGCAAAACCGCCCACCAACTGACCAATACCCCCGCCATAGGCGAGAGCGACGTGCGCTGGTCGCCCGACGGGACGACGCTGGCCTACGCACGCAGCGGCGACAGCAACGGCGACGGCCAACTGGACACGCAAGACCCCAGCGAGGTCTGGCTGGTGGCCGCCGACGGCAGCAATGCCCGCCGCTTGGCCGATGGGCGCGACCCGGCCTGGGCACCCGACGGCAAACGCCTCGCCTTCGCCACCAACGGCAAAGTGACGGGTAGCGATCCCTACAGCGCGGCCAATACGATTGACATGATCAACGCGCAGGGCCAGAACCGCTGGAGTCCGATCAAAATCGCCAATATCCCGCAAGACACGAGCCTGCTGGACCCGCAGGCGCAGTTCAACGCCGGCACCACTTTCCTGCGCTATCCCGACTGGGCACCGAACAATGGGGCCGTGGCGTTGATGGCCGAGGGCCACAGTGGGCTGATCGTCACCACGAGCGACAAGGGCGCAAACGCCACCCTGCGCGACTTCCAGTATGAGGGCGGTTTTGAGCACGTCTTCTGGTCGCCCGACGGAACCAAGTTGCTCTATGAGACCAGCCCGCCCAGTGGCTATAGCGGCGTGGCGGTGCTGACGCTGGCTGACCGGCACCATCTGACGGTGGGCGGGCGCGCGGACGGCAGCGCCTACACGCCCGCTTGGGCACCGGACAGCCGGCGCTTCGTGTGGGTGCAGCCGGGCGGCAATAGCGTCGTCAGCCCCGACCCACTGGCGAACCCCGCCGGCGCGTTGCGGGTGAGCAGTCTCACCGCCGGGGCCGCACCCACGACCATTCTGGGGGCCAACGCCGCCGACCCCGACTGGCGGTAGGCGCGGTTTTCTCAACACGGCGACACGGAGGCACGGAGATTGTTGCGGTTCCGTGTCTCTGTACTGTTTGCGTGTTCGTCATGATCGGCAGATCACTTAAACAAGTAGGGCGATGTAATGGCCGCGGTGGCAGAGCCGGCGACCAGTGTAACCACCGAACCATCACTTACTCGCACGGCAACAAGCCCCCGTGCCTCGTCTGTATTGCCGCCGCTGGAAGACAGCACGAGGGTGCCCGCCGTTATCCACTGTAATCCGCTGTTTTTCACGCCCTGAAAGTTTGTCAACCGTACCGGCGGCGCAACCTTGCTAACGGGCGCAATAAAGATATTCGTATCCGTCACTTCCGGCAAGTCATAGAAGGGATTCGTATTCTTCGCATCATCCGCGCCCAAAAACGCGAGATTGGCGCTGTCTGGTGCCCAGGCTGGCTCCACATTCCAAACCGCAGCGCCACTGAGTTTTCGCTGTTGGGCTGTTTGCAGATCCAGAGTCCACACTTCCATCAACTTGAAATCTATGTGCTTAAGGCCATCTGTATCTGTATATACACCGGGGGTGAGAAAACTGATCCATTTATCATTCGGTGACCACGTAGGACGATAAAGCTCTGTGCTGCTATCATTCGCTACTTGCTGTGGACTACCTCCTTGCAGATCATTCAGCCACCACTCATACTTGTCGTGTACCACAGTGGAGAAGATCGTCTTCCTATCGGAAGATAACGCAACTTCAATTCCGTTTCCACCTTGTGGAAGAGCTAACGCTGCATAATAACTCCCGCTCTTTGTGGCAAGAACCGCACCATTTCCCTCCTTTTGGATAGCAAATTCAGCATTATCTACCCAGCCCAATAGCCGAGCAGGATGACCATAGAAAAAGTTCTCATAAGCATCCTCTTGAGTGTAATCTGGAATAGATTGGGCTATGTTGTTATTCAACTCTATCGTTGTAAGAACCGTTGTGGAGTTACCTTCATCATACAAGACTTGGTGCGCGAGAACGGCTAGTGATTGATGATCGGGCGAGACCGCGAGATTGTCCAAGCGCAACGGCAGATCCCATTGCACCAGAGGAGCCGGATTCGTGATATTGGGGCTGGGACTGTCGCTGTACACCCCATCCCAAATCGTTAAGGTGCCTGTTGTCTCCACGCCCCACGCAAAGTTGATCGGCGCTGCCCCGCGGTTCGCGCGTGGAGGGAACGAGTGGGCGATAGGTGGGCGTGGTAGGGGTGGCATGGTCGTGGTAGGCTCGGGTGACGGCGTGGGCTGCGTAAGGTAGGGGAAGCCTGTCTGGACGGGAGACGGCAGGGGCGGCGAACTCGGTGTCGCCGGCAGTGTGGC
>JALYUO010000555.1 GCA_030853735.1 Chloroflexota bacterium | reverse complement strand
CCCCAGGTGCGAACTCCTCAGTGGGCGCGGTAAGCCAGCCGCTTTGCCCGATCATGATTCTGAATGACTATACCGCACCAGCGCGTGCCACCGCTGCTGCGCCGCAGCCGGCGCTACCAACGACTGGACTTCCCCCGCACAAAGGAGCTGCACATGAGCGCGATCCCGATCAGTGTCACCCTTTTTCAGCCCAGCGTGGCCGCCTACCTCGGCGTGATTCAACAGGCGGAAGCGTTGGGCGTGCCTCAGATTTGGCTGCCCAGCGCGCCGGCGGGCATTGACCCGTTGCCGATCCTGGCGGCGGCGGCGGTGCAGACCCAGCGCATCGGCCTGGGCACCGCCATCCTCCCCACCTATCCGCGCCACCCCCTGGCGCTGGGCGGCGAGGCCCAGGCACTGGCCGCGCTGGCTCCCGGCCGCTTCCGCCTGGGTATCGGGTCGAGCCACCCCTTTATCATGGAGCAGATGTACGGCCTGTCCTTCGGCAAGCCGGTGGCGCACTTGCGCGAATATGTGACGGTGCTACGCAGCTTTTTGGCGACCGGCGCGGTGGACTTCCAGGGCACCTATTTCCAGGTCCATAGCCGGCCCATGCCGGGTATGGCGGCGGAGCCGCAGCCCATCCCGATCCTCATTTCGGCCTTGCGCGCGCCCATGTTCCGGCTGGCGGGCGAAGTAGCCGACGGCGCGCTCGCGGCCTGGTGTCCCGTGCCCTATCTGGTGGAGACGGCCCTGCCGGCGATGCAGGCCGCTGCCCAAGCCGCCAACCGGCCCACGCCACCGCTGATTGGCAACGTGCCCGTCGCCTTTCACCAGGATCAGGCGGCGGTGCGGGCGATGGGCCGGCAGGCGCTGGGGATGTATCTCGCGTCGGCTCCGGCTTACGGCCGGATGTTTGCGGCCGCCGGCTACTCCATCCCCGCCGGCGGCCCCGTGCCCGACGCGCTGCTGGACGATCTGTTTGTGGCGGGCGATGCCGCGCAGATCAAGACCCGCTTGCGCGCAATCCACCGCGCCGGCGTGGACGAGTTGATGATCACGATCCACCCGGTCGCTGACCCCATGGCCGAAGCGCTGGCGATCCTGCAACTCGTGGCCGAACTCGCGCACGAAGCCGACTAACAAGCCGTGCATACCCACGGGTTGCACCGCGCAGACGCGAAGGGCACGAAGATTTTCAATTAACTGCGTACTTTGTGTACTTCGCGTCTGCGCGGTGGGAAAGATTTACGCACGGATTGTGGCGGGCCATTGACTCGCCCGCCCAATCGTGGTACAATAGGGCTGCCTAACAAGCGTTTGTTTTAAGGAGCCCAATGGACCTTTCACCCCGCAAAGCGCAGATTATGCAGACCGCCGGTTCCATGTTCAGCCGCCAGGGCTATCATGCGACCACCATGCGTGATATTGCCCGCGAACTGAATATGCAGGGCGGCAGCCTGTACGCACATATCGCGTCCAAAGAGGATATGCTGTGGGCCATCGTCGAGCGGGCGGCGGACGAGTTCCAGGCGGCGGTCGCGCCCCTGGCCGAGCTGCCCCTGCCGGCGGCGGAACGGTTGCAGCAGATGCTGACCGCTCATGTCGGCGTGGTGACGCGCAATCTGGACAATGCGACCGTGTTTTTCCACGAGTGGCGCTTCCTCAGCCCGGCCCGCCGCAGCGTGATCGCCGCCCAACGCGATGCCTACGAGGCGCTGTTCCGCCGCGTGATCCAGGCCGGCATTGATGCGGGCGAGTTCCCCGGCGCGGATGCGCGCATGGGGTCGTTGCTCGTCCTCTCCGCCGGCAACTGGCTCTACCAATGGTTCCGCCCCGATGGTGCCTTGCCCGCCGAAACTATCGCCGCGCAGATGGCGGATATGCTTATCGCGGGCCTGCGCTGCGTGGCGCGTGAAACGTGAGTACCCATTCCGCCTACGCTTCCTGTCCTATTGAGCGCAGCGCAGAATCCGGCACTACGGAACAGACGACAACACGGAGACACGGAGACACGGAGATTGAAATGGGTTGCAACAGTTCAGACGGTGAGATGAAAAGAGAAACCTGTCATTCTGAACGCAGTGAAGAATCCGCCGCCCTGCGAATCATTTCCATAGCAGCAACTCACTCCGCCGTGTGTATGCCTGGGGGTGACTCTGCACGCACCCCGACAGATTCTTCGCTGCGCTCAGAATGACAGACTTCTGCTCTTTTTGTCGCAATTTGCCGTTAGGCTAAATCGTTAAATACGCAATACGCAATACGCCACCCGATCAAGGAGGATCAGCGATGGAAGACCAGGAGCAAATCGCCCAGTTTACCGCCTATGTGCAGGGCGGGGGCAAGGTGGAAGCGGGCGACTGGATGCCCGACGAGTACCGGGTGCAGGTGTTGCGCTTTGTCGAGATGCACGCCAACTCCGAACTGATGGGCGTGCTGCCGGAGCGCGAATGGATCAACCGCGCGCCGACGCTCAAGCGCAAACTGGCCCTGACGGCGAAGGTGCAGGACGAGGTGGGCCATGCCGAATTGCTCTACCGCGTGGCCGAAGACCTCGGCAAGTCACGCGAGGCGATGCTGGCCGACCTGCTGGCGGGCAAGACCAAGTTCCACAACGTCTTCCACTATCCCACCTACTCCTGGGGCGATGTGGCCGTGATCGCTTGGTTGGTGGATGCCGCCGCGATCCAGTCGCAAAAGGCGCTGCTCGATTGCAGCTATGCGCCCTATGCGCGCACCATGCAGAAAATCTGCTGGGAAGAGTCGTTCCATATCAAGCACGGCTACGATTGCGTGGTCACGCTGGCGAGCGGCACCGACGCGCAGCGCACCATTTTGCAGGAGGCGCTCAACCGCTGGTGGACCCCGCTGGTCCATTTCCACGGCCCGCCCACCGACCCGGCCAAAGACCGCGACCTCTACTGGCGCGTCAAGGCCAAAGCCAACGGCGTGCTGCGAAACGAGTTCCTGAACCGCTATGTGCCCAAAATTCTTGAATTGGGCTTGACCATCCCTGATCCGTCGCTGCACTTCAATGCCGAGAGCGGCAACTGGGAATACGCTGCGCCCGACTGGAGCGAACTGAAAGCCGTTGTCACCGGGCACGGCCCGCGCTCCGCCGAGCGGCTGACGCTGCGCCGCCTGTCGTATGCCGACACCGCTTGGGTGCGCGACGTGGTGCTGGCCGGCCGGATGGCGGCGTGATGGGCGACGACCTCTCCCCCAACCCCTCCCCTACGAAGGGAGGGGAGCTAGACGGGCGTGCTGCCGACCTCTCCCCCCACCCCTCCCCTGAAGGGGGAGGGGAGAACAGCCCCGGACTGGGGGAACGGGATGAGCGGGAGATGCAGGTGCGGGTGGTGGCCGGTGGGTCCGGCGCGACGTGGCCGATCTTCGAGATTTTCCGCCAGGAGCGGCCTAGCCAGGCATTGCAACACGCCGGCAATCTGACCGCGCCTGATCAGGGCATGGCCGAACTGTATGCCCGCGAGTTCTATGGGCGGCGCAATGAGAGCATCCGCATCTGGGTGGTGCCACGCGCCGCCATCAGTGAGATCGTGGACGTAGACCTGTTGCACCCGCCCGCCGTGGATCGTTCGTACCGCATGGTGCAGGGCTACACGGTGCGCGATAAGTTGGAGGCAGCGCGGGCGCACGGCAGCGATGATGTGCCGGGGTCGCCGGGCCGCAAGCAGCGCGCCGAAGAGCCGAAAGAGGCGATGGAGATCCCCAGCGATGTCTAACCCGATCTATGACCCGGCCCGCGAAGTGCCGCGCTTTTCGTCGGTGACCACGGCGACCGCCGACGCGCACACCGAAGCCGCCCGGTTAGGTGTAGAGGGCATTCTACCCAGCCCGGCCTTTGATGTGCTGCCGACAATGGACCTGCCCACCCCTGGCCCGGCCCCCGCTTTGCCGGAATGGCTGGTCGCGCTGGACGCAAAGGCAGCGACCGACGTGGAGCAGGCACTGAACGGGCTGCTACTGACGCTGGCCGACGATGAGTTTATCGTCGGCTACCGCAACTCGGAGTGGACCGGCATCGCGCCGATGCTGGAAGAAGATGTGGCCTTTAGCTCCATGTCGCAAGACGAGATCGGCCATGCGCGCCTGTTCTATGGCTTGCTGGCCGACCGCGTGGGCGTGGATGCCGATCAGGTGGCCTATGGTCGCCCGGCGGACGGCTTCCGCAACGCGCAGTTGTTGGAACTGCCGCGCACCAATTGGGCTTTCACCCTGGTGCGCCAGTTTCTCTATGACCAGTATGACCAGTTGCGGCTGGAAGCCCTGTCGCATTCGCAGTATGCGCCGTTGGCCGAGGTGATCACCAAGATTCAGCGCGAAGAGAAATATCACGCCATGCACGGCAGCGCCTGGATGCAGCGCTTGGCCGAGAACACTGCCGAGGCGCGCAGCCGCCTAGAAGCGGCCCTGCCCCTGGCCTGGGCCAGCGCCGGCAGCCTGTTCGAGCCGCTGCCGGGCGAAGCCTTGTTGGTGCAAGCGGGCATCCTGGCCCAATCCACCGCCGATCTGCATACGGCCTGGCTGACCCAAGTGGGCGGCTTCTTCCGCAACTTAGGCATCACCGTGCCGCCGCCGACCCGCGCCGGCTTCGGCGGTCGCGCGGGCCAACATACACCCGACTTCGCGCCGATGTGGGACGAATTGACCATTGTCTATCGCATTGATCCGGCGGCGCGCTGGTGAACGCGGGGTCGGGGGTCGGGGGG
>JALYUO010000539.1 GCA_030853735.1 Chloroflexota bacterium | reverse complement strand
GACCCAGGCCGTGCGGCTGGACCCGCTGCTGCCCGCCGCGCAATATCACCTCGGCGTGCTCCTGGACGCGCAAGGCGATCCCGCCGCCCGCGCCCACCTGACCGCCGCGCGCGACCTCGATCCCGGCGGCGTGTGGGACCGCCGGGCTCTCTCGTTCTTGGCAATGACACAGCAACCGTAGCCCTGCGTTTTGGGACGATAACACGGAGACACGGAGGCACGGAGATTACGATGGTATAACTCCTGAAAGACCCCGTGTTTCACCGCAAAGACGCAAAGAACGCAAAGGATTGGATGAAATGTTACGGACTTGAACACAACGTAACCTCTTATAGTCTCCGTGTCTCCGTGTTGTCGTTACTCCGTTACCCGCTAGGGCAGCGGCGACCAGACATCGCGCACAGCGGTGGCGAGGGTGAGCGGCGGGGCGGCGCTGAGGGGTTGGCCGATCAGCGTGCCGTCGGGGCGGATGTAGGCCAGCAGCGTGCCACTGGGGGCCAGCGTGATGGTCGGCTGATCAGGCAGGCCCGCGCGATAGAGTGCATCGAAGAGCGGCTGCGCCGGGCTGTCGGCTGCTGCGCCGAGCGGGCGGCGGGTGAGCAGATAGCGCACACTGGCGCGTCCACTGTGCGGCGGGCTGACCAGGGTGAGCAGCGCGTCGTCATGCAGCGTGATCTGGCTGAGAATCAGGCTGCCGGCGGGCGCGGGCACCGGCACCACGCGCGTGGTGGGCTGGGCCGATCCGTCCAATGGGCGCAGCCGCACCTGTGCCCCGCCCGGCGCACTTTCGATCACCAGCAGATAGGTGCCGCCCGGCGAGAAAAACGGCCCGGCCTGGGCGGCGGCAGGGGCGGGGCCGGGCCAGAACGAGGTTTGCACGCCGGTCGCCGCTTCGTAGATCGAGATTTCGCGCCCGGTACGGTCGTTGTGGTTGACGACGACGGTGGCGGGGCGGCCGGGAGCAAACGCCCCTGTGCTGCTGCCGCCGTCCGGCGCGTCGTCGGGCAAGACCAAGTGGTCCAGCATTCGTTCGCGCTCCAGCGGCAGGCCGCCGGGGCCACGCGGCAAGGTGCCGTCGTCGGGATCGATCCAGCGCAACAGTTGGCGGGTGGTGACGGCATCGGGGCGGTCGGGCGGCCACCATAGCCCATAGCCCTGGCGGCTTTGGCCGAAAATGATCAGCGCGCCGCGCCGTTCGCGCTCATACAGCACCCAGCGCCCATCGGGGCTGAGCGTGGCGTTGCGGATCGTGCCGCTATCATCGGACAAGACCAGCGGATCGCTACCATCGTGCGCGGTCAGCACCAAGCGGCTATGCGGACCATCGGCGGCGCTGTAGGCTGCTTGCAACAGCAACCGGCTCTGTAGTGGCGCGGTCGCCAACAGGCTGACCCCCGGCGCGAAGGGGATCGCGGTGGCCTGCCCGGTGGTGGTGGAATAAAAGCTGAGGGTCGGCGCGGTTTCGCTCATCCACCAGAACCCACCGCCGCAGAACACGCCCCAGCCGTTAGGCGACAACGTGGCCGGTAACGGTTGTACGCGCTCTATTGTGCCGGCTTGCGGCTTGAGGTGCGCTAGGTAGAGGGTGCGGTCCCCCCCAGCCATCGCTGCGCCGTCATACACGGCCTGATCGCCCTGGCGCGAAAACGCCAACACCGCGCCGGCAGCATCGCTGTGCGGCAGGCGCGCCGCCGGATCGCCCAGCGCCCCTTGCAGATACAGCCCCGCGTCCGGCCCCACGGTGCGATAGATCAGCCCGGCGGCGGCGCGCGCGGCGATTTCGCGCTGGGCCTGGGCCAAGCGGGCGGGTAGATCGCCGTAGTCCGGTGCGATGGCGGCGGCCCCTTGCCACGCGGTCAGTGCGCGGGCCCAATCCGCATTATTGGCGGCGGCCTGCCCCACGGCGATGAACTGGTTGCGCGTGTTGATCTGGATCTGGGCGCTGAAGCTGCGGGCCGCCGCGTCGCTGTAGTTGCCCAACTGCCCATAGGCGGCCAGCGCCGCTTCCCATTGGTGTTCACGCTCGGCCCGTTGCCCCGTGCGGTAGCCCGTCGCTTGCCAGCCGTGCAGGCTTTGCAGCGCCACCGCCAGCGCCATGATAGCCACCACCACGCCCCCGCCCATCCAGCGCGCCCCCGGTGACCCCGCCGCACGCAGCCGGCGCACCGCTTCCGCCACACTCGTGGCGGGCCCACGCACGATCACACGCCGCAACGCGGACGGGGCGGCGGCTCCCAGCACCTCACCGCATTCCAGACAGAAGGCGGCATACGGTTGATTGCGCGTTCGGCAGTATGGGCAGGTCATAGGCGTAGTGTTGAGTGTTGAGTGTTGAGTGTTGAGTGTTGAGTTCTGAGTTATTACGGTTTCGTTCGTAGCGATTCAGCCAGTCAATCTGTCGCCGGGTAGCGCGCAAATTGTAAGAGGGCGGCTCCGTCCCGCGATGGTTGCCCGACCACGATCCCTCCTTGTAGCGTGCCACGCCTAATGTGTGCAGTGCCGCCACCCACGGTCGCGGGGCGGAGCCGCCCTCCTACAATTTGCGCGCCCTATTCCGCATTCCGCATTCCGCATTCCGCATTCCGCATTCCGCATTCCGCATTCCGCATTAGCGCAGCGAGACTTCGCCGGGCGGAGGCGGGGCGGCAAAGAGCGGCTGGCTGAGGGCGCGGCCGGTCCAGAAGGCGGTCGCGTCTTTGGCGAGGGGGATCGGATCGTTGCCGTCGAGTTGGACGGCATAGAGACCCGTCTCGCCCCCGCCGTCAATCAGCAGCAGGCGCTTGCCGTCACGGCTGTAGCGCGGGTCGCTGCCGGATTGGGCCGCCGGGATGGCAAGCGGGAGATTGGCATCGCGGCGGATGGTTAGCCCGCCGGTTGCGTCGCGGCCCAGGCTGACCACGCGCAGGACGCGCCCGCCGTCGGGTGAGCCGAAATCGCTCAGGCTGATCAGCGCCTGTTGCCCGTCGCTGGTGAAGTCGGCCCAGGTGCCGGCCCGCAGATCGTGGCCCACCGGGAGGACGGTGCCGGTCGGACCGAGCAGCGAGAGCGTGGTGTGGGTCGGCACGCCGGTCGGCGTTTGCACGGCCAGCCAGTCGGTGCCGGGCAACGGCCATAGCTGTGGGCGCGGCGGGCTGATCCATTCGCCGCCGGCCGTCAGCAGGGTGGTGGGGGTGCCGTTGGTCCAGCGGCGCAGCGTCCAGCCCGTGTTGTGGAGGCTAACGGGGCTAAAGGTGAGTACGCTGTGGCTGCCGGGCAAAAAGGCGGCCTGCACCGTCGTGGATTCAAGCATCGCGCGGGCGACGGGGCTGGTCAGCAGCGTGCTGCGTTGCGCGCCGGCGGGGGCCGCTAGGTCGTGCAGCACCACCGTGACGGTCACGGTGTCTCCCACCGGGCGATCCTGCACCGTATAGAGCAGATAGCGCCCGTCGTCGCTGAAGGCGGGGTTCAGCACGAAGCCCGGTTCATCGGCCAGTTGGCTGCGCTCTTGGCCGTCGTCGTTGCCCAGCAACAGGCGGCTATGGGCTGCGTCCAGTGAGGGCAGCAGGAAGCGATTAAACAGCAACCGCTTGCCGGCCGGGTCATAGGCGGCGGGCAATTCGGTGAGTTGGCGGCTGCTGCGCGTGGTCAGATCATAGCTGAAGGTGGCGTTGTCATAGCTCCACCAGAAGCCGCTGCTATCATTGCGGAATTGCACCCGCAACGGGCCGGCGAGGTCGCGGAAGCGTTGGGCCAGCGAGGTCAGTCGCCCCGTTTGGCGGTCAAGTAGGAAGGGGCCGTCAGGATCGCTCCCGGCGGTGGCGAGCGGGCCGAAGCTGTAGACCAACCAGCGGCCGTCGGGCGACAGCGCGGCGGGTTCCGATTGGCTGCCCGACAGCAGGCGTTGCGCGGCGCTGCCGTCGCTTTCCGCCGCCCACAGGCTGAGGATGCCGTCCGGTCCCGGCGCACGGTAGAAGATCGGCCCAACCTGCGCCTGGGCGCTGTGTAGCCGGGTGATAACATCCATATAGGACACCTGGATGGCGGCGGCTTGGCGCAGGGCGTGCGCTGCGTCCCACCAGGCTCCCGTGCCGGCCAGCCGCACCCCGTCGCTATAGTGCGTTTCGAGCGCCTGCACCTGCGGCGCGAGTTGGCGGACGTGCAGGGCGGCATCGCGGTAGTCGCCGGCGCGGGCAAAGGCGGCGCGGGCTCCGGC
>JALYUO010000527.1 GCA_030853735.1 Chloroflexota bacterium | reverse complement strand
CGATTTCGATCTTGCGCCGACCGCAGCGCGCTGGGACGACTCCCCGCACGGCGCAGGGTCGGATCGCGGCTATGACGACGCGCACGAAGCATAATGCGGAATGCGGAATGCGGAATGCGGAATAGCGACGGGATTGGTGACTATGTAGGCTACGCGGGAACGGTAGGAGGGGGCTGTGTCCCCCGAAAGTGCGTAGATCGGGGCACTTGGGCGAGCAGGAGGCTACGGCTGTAGGAGGGTGGCTCCGCCCCGCGACCGCAGCGGCGCTGCATCCGGTCGGCGCGGCACCCTACGGGCGAGATCACGGTGGGGCCGGCCGCGCCGGGTGGAACCGCCTCCTACAATCCGTCTGCTATCAGGCGGCCAACGGGCTAAAGTGACGAGTTACTTCCGCAGTCAGCTGTCCGCATTTCGTCCGTCGCCAATCCGCAATCCGCAATCCGCAATCCGCTAGTCTCCCTCCTCGTCTTGCACCGCTTTCCAGATGGCATCGCGGCGACCGTCGGGGGTGAAGCGATGGATGATGCGGAGGTTGAAGTCGGCGACGTAGAGGCGGCCTTGCGCGTCTTCGGCGATGCCGGCGGGGCCGCCCGCGCTATCGGGGCCGGGTGGAATCGGAATCGCGGGGAGGGGTTCCCCGTTGGGCCGGAAGCGCAGCAGTTGGCTGACGGTGCCCGCGTTCGTCAGGATATTGCTGACCACCACCTCGCCATTGTGCCGCACAAAGATCGTTTGGTAGGGCACTTCGAGCGGGGTGCCGACGGGGGGCAGGCTCCATTGGCGCACGACCGTGCCTTGGGGGAAACGGCGTATCTCCACATGATCAGTATAGAGGACCGCTAACTCGCCGTCCGGCGTGGCGCTGATGCCCCAGGCGCGGGTCGGCAGCGCCCAGTCGCCTTGTGGCCGGCCGTCGAAGTCGAAAATCGTGATGTGATTGCCGGTATTATCAGCGACATAGAGGTGGGTTGCGTCAAGCGCCAAGCAGTCGGATGCCGGCTGGTAGGTGTCGGCCAACGGCCATACCAAATCCAAGTGGCCGGCGGCGTTAAAGCGTAGCACTTGGCGCAACAAGATGTCTACGATATAGAGGCGATCTTGCCCATCAATCACCATGCCGCAGGTGGGAAACTCCGGCTCACTGGGACCGCCGGGGGTGGGCGTGGGACCGACGCGCAAAGGAATCAGTTGGCGGCGGATCTGGGCCGGTTGCACGCCAGGGCCGGGTGTGAGCGGCGTACCGACGCGGCGCGGCCAGAGTTTGCCGCGCACACTGCCGTCGGGCGCGAACACCCAGATCGTGCCCACATCGGCATCGCTGGCGTAGACTTGGCCGTGTGAATCCACGGCCAAGCGATAGAAGCCGGCATCGCGGGCTAATGTCGGTACGCTGATCCAGATCCAGCCGATGAGCAGGGCCGTGGGCAGCATTGCGGCCGGCACCGCACGCCGCAACCAGCCGGGCAGATCGCACAGCAGCAGCCAGCCCAGGAGGGCCACACTGACCAACCCCAAG
The DNA here is from genome assembly GCA_030853735.1 of Chloroflexota bacterium. Lineage (GTDB taxonomy): Bacteria > Chloroflexota > Chloroflexia > QHBQ01 > JAICKM01 > JAICKM01. Next base: position 498 of record JALYUO010000527.1, on the reverse strand, counting down.
CGCGGAGCCAAGACGGTGCCGGGTAGCGCATAGATCGGGGCGGGCTGGGTGAGGATGCCGGCCGCGATCCCGGCCCACAGCACGCCCACTCCGGCGGCGGCGACGGCGAATCGGCCTGCCCGATTGCCCCACCAGCCCAGCGCAATACCGAGCGCGACTACCGTTAGACTGAGCGCAGGCTGCGCCTGTAGGTCGATCACCCACGGGTCAATCACAGCCAGGATCACGGCCAAGCCGGCCAGGAAGATGCTGCTATAGGCCAGTTCCCCGGCGGGGCGGGGTGTGGCAGGCAGCGGCGGCAAATGCGGCGGCAGTTCCGGCTCCGGTGCAGGTGGCGGGGGCGCGTTGCCGGCGGGCGCAAGCGAGCGGCGGCGCACGGGCAGCGCGTCGGGGGGCGGCGGCAGAGTCATGGGCTACTATAGCACAGCGCCGCCGGCTGATGCAAGCGCGGCGGCAGTTCTGTCAGGCTATGCGCTTGGGGCGGAGGTGGTGCATCTT
>JALYUO010000523.1 GCA_030853735.1 Chloroflexota bacterium | reverse complement strand
ATGAGGGGCTGTCAAGGGGTTCGTGAGTAACGATGAATCACACCACAAAGACACAAAGTTCACGAAGGATTAGCCGCTCTAAAAACTTTGTGAACTTTGTGTCTTTGTGGTGTGATTCGTCGTCTAGATGGGATGTCAGGGCTGCGGCAACGGTGGGGCGGGCTTGGTGGCCGGCTCGGTGGCGGCGGTCGTCGTGGTGGTTGTGGTGGTCTCCGTTGTGGTCACGGCCTCTTGCGCCTCAAATTGCTCAATGCGGTCGGCCTGATCCTGGGCCAGCGTGTTCAGGCGTTCGCCAATAGCCGCCTGGGGCGTGCCTTCCGGCGGCGTTGGCTCCACGGGCGCGCCCCGTCGGCCTATCATCGCTTGCAGAGACGGGACCACAGCGCGGCGCGGCGGGGTGCGGAAAATACTGGTCTGGTGCGTCATGTCGCTGTAGATGGCGAGGCCGAGGACATAGAGCATGCCCACCAACGGCACTGAGATCAGCGCGCCGCCCAGCCCGCCAACTTCCACCCCGGCGATCAAGGCCAGCATCGCGCCCAACGGATGCAGGCCGACGGCACGACCGCTAACCCGTGGCACGATCAGATTGGACTCGACCTGTTGCAGCACGATGAAATAGAGGATGACCCACAGCACTAGCGGGAACGGCTGGAAGAGGGAGATCAGCACGGCGGGGATCATGCCCAGCACCGGGCCGAGCAGTGGGATGAACTCAAACAGGAAAGCCAGCAGCCCAATGACCAGCGGATATTGCACACCCAGCAGGGCGCTGCCCAGCCCGGCCGCCGCGCCCACCGTCAGCGCGACCACCACCTGGCCGCGAATATAGCCGCCCAGCACGCTGTTGACGGTCGCTTCGATGAAAAACCAGCGTTCGCGGGCGCGCGCCGGAAACAACGCTAAGATATGGCTGCGGATCGAACCGCCGTCCACGATCAAGTAGAAAGTAATTGCCAGGATCAGGAACAGGTCGGTCACAAGGCCGACGACCCCCGTCACGACACTGAGCGTGCCGCCCAGCAGCGCCGTACTGGTGGAGCTAATCGAGGCTCCGATCTGGTCCTGCAACGCGCCCGTTTGCAGCGGGATGCCGTTGTCGCGGAAGAAGCGATCTATGCCGGCCAGCCAACTGCTACGGTTGCTGACCAGGGTGGGCACCTTGTTCAGCACATCTTGTAGCTGGCTGATCAATGGGCCGAGCATGAGCGTGCCGAACAGCCCCAGCACGGCGATCAGCAGCAGAAAGGCGATCCCTGTCCCCAGCAGGCGAGGGACGTGCCGCCGTTCCAACAGATCCACCAGGGGTCCCAACAGCAGCGACAGGATGAAACTCGCCAGCAGCAGCACGATAATATGCTGGAACCGCTCTAGGATCGTCCAGGCGATGACCGCAACGACCGTTCCGGCGATTAGGGTCAGGAAAATCTGGAGCCAGCGATTGAGAACAACACGGGGGGTCGGCGCGGCGACGCTCGGCGCGATCGGCGGCACCGTGACAGGCGGCAGGTGGGGAGCGTTCATCGGCGTGGAGTGCCTTTCGGTAACGACAGGGTGCTTCAGGGTCGCGTTGCTTGTTTGGCTCGCTATTCTCTAGTGGGGCCACGTATCCTGGCGCAGCGACCGCATCCGCTATAACGCGGTCGGGCCAGCAAATGTGCGGGCATCCACCGCAGAGGATCCAGAACACCTAAGACCTGCCGGATCATTTGCCGATCTTGACTGCTCCGGCTGCGCGTGCTAAAATCAGGCGTACACACAAGGAGATCCTGTGGCTGATCTAGCGCCCCCACCAGAGCAAGAACCTGCGCCGCCGGCCGGCGGCTCCCTCCTCTATACCGAACCGGCACCTGCACGGCTGCTGGGGATACCCGTTATCTTCTGGGTTCTGCTCGGTTTTGTGGCGCTGATGCTCGTGCTGGCGTTGCTGGGCTGGCTGCCCACCTCGGTTCTCTAACGCACGGCCGGTTCGCGCACCCATGCCTTAGCCGCGCGCTTGCAACCAGGCCAGCAAGCGGTCGAGCGGCCAAGTGTTCAGCACGTTTGCCGCGCCGGCCCAGCCGCGCCGGGCCACGGTGATGCCGTATTCGATGTTGGCAAAGCCGTCGGGGTGGTGCGAGTCGGTATCAATGCTTAACATTACCCCAGCATCCACGGCGCGACGGGTATAGACCTCATTCAGGTCCAGGCGTTCGGGCGAGGCGTTGATCTCCAAGACTGTGCCGGTAGTGCGCGCCGTGGCGATCATGGCATCCACATCCAGCGCGCTGGGGTCGCGGCTGCCCAGGATCTGGCCGGTGGGGTGGGCGATGATGTCTACGTGTGGGTTGCGACAGGCATCCAACACGCGCGCCGTCACCCGTTCGCCCTCATGGCGCAAGCCCTGGTGGACCGAAGCTACCACGATATCGAGGCTCGCCAGCACGTCGTCGGGGTAGTCCAGTGTGCCGTCGGTCTTGATTTCCAGTTCGACCCCGTGCAGCACGCGGAAGGGGGCCAGTAGGCGGTTGACTTCGGCCACCTCGGCGGCTTGTTCGCGGATCTGTTCGACGGTCAGGCCGCGGGCGATGGTCAGGCTCTGGCTGTGGTCGGTGATCGCCATGTACTCGTAGCCCCGGTCACGGGCGGCACGGGCCATTTGCTCAATGGTGGCCGTGCCGTCGCTCCATTTGCTGTGGTTGTGCAAATCGCCGCGAATGTCGGCCACGGTGATCAGCGCGGGCAAGCGGCCGGCGGCGGCGGCCTCGATTTCGCCCGCGCCCTCGCGCAGTTCGGGCGCAATCCAGGGCAGCCCTAGCATGGCGAACACGGCCTCTTCGGTCGCGCAGGGCACCGTAGTGCCGTCGGCGCGCACAAAGCCGCGCTCGTTCAGCTTCAGCCCCTGGCTGAGGGCGCGGTCCCGCATCTGGATATTGTGTTCGCGTGAGCCGCTAAAATGGTGCAGCAGGGAGCCGAAATGTGCCGGCGGCAACACCATCAGGTCCACTTGCAGGCCATTGCGGAGCCGCACCGTGGCCTTGTGATCGCCATGGCCCACGACTTGGCCCACCTGCGGCAAGCTGATGAACCGCTCGATCACGCGCTGCGGCTCAGAAGTGGTGCAGAGAATATCGCCGTCGCCAATCGTGCTGCGCCCGCGGCGGATGGAGCCGGCGATCTCGATCTGGTCAATGGCTAGGTCACTAGCGCACAGTTGATCTACTAGCCCCCGGATCAGCGGGCGGGCCACGGCCAGCAACATCCGCTGATCGCTGCTGCGTTTTTGCGCGGCGGCCAGTCCTTCGCGTAACTTCTGCACCGATTTGGGACCAAAGCCGGGCACCGTGTCCACCCGCCCATCGGCCAACGCCTGCTCTAGCTCGGCCACGTTGCCGATGCCCAGGTTGGTGTGCAGCATCAGCGCCGTCTTAGGGCCGATGTCGGGGATCGCGGTCAGTTCCAGCAGGCCGGGCGGTACCGCAGCGCGCAACCGCTCGTAGAAGCCGAGGCTGCCGGTGCGGAGCAGTTCGTCAATCTTGGCGGCAATGGCTTCGCCGATGTTGGGCAACGCTTCCAACCGCCCCTCGCGCCAGGGGGTGCGGATGTTTTCCGGCATATTGAGCAGCGTGTCGGCGGCGCGCCGGTAGGACTGGATCTTGAAGCGGTTTTCCCCCTGGAACTCCAACATGGCCGCGATGTCTTGCATCGTTCGCGCAAGACTCGCGTTGTCCACGCCGGCCACCGGTTCCAGGTCGGGCGGCGGGCGCAGGTCGCGTTTCGGTTTGGCGGGCATGGCCGGCTCCTAGGTATCAGGTATCAGGGGTCAGGGGTCAGGTATCAGGGGTCAGGGGTCAGGTATCAGGCATCAGGTATTTGGCATCAGGTGTTGGGGGTCAGTCAGCGGTTTTCTGGTATGATAAACGCCGCCCGTAGGCGGCGCTTATTTGCTGCTACAGCGTCGCCCATCTCTACTGACGACTGACGATTGTTAACTGACACCTGATACCTGATGCCTGACACCTAGTTACGCGCTGTGATCGCTGCTGCCGTTGCTTTCGCTGATGCCGTGATAGCCGTCGCCGCTGGGGCTGCTGCTCGTGGCGCTGGTGTCGGCGGTGTCGGCGGTGTCGCCGCCGGCGGCGAAATCGGTGGTCTCATACTCGAAGGCTTCGTCGCTGAAATCCGGCTCTTCCTGGCGGCGCATGAAGAAAAAGGCCGCGCCGGCTCCCGCCGCCAACAGCAACCAGACCGGCAGGCCCAGGAAGCCGGTCTTCTTGGTCTTGGGCTGGGTCACGTCTTCGACTTTGCCCTGCACGTCTTTGAGCATCTTGGCTTGGCGCTTGCTCAGGTCTTTGCCAACTTTCTGCGCCTTGTCGCCCAGGTCGCTCTGGCCCTTTTGCGCTTCCTCTTCCAGCCAGCGAGTTTCCTGCTGCTTGGATTCCAGATTGCGGCGAATGATCGCCAGGGCTTTGCTGTCGTGGATCTCGTCTAGGTGGTCCAAATAGATGCGGATGCCGTCCTCCGCGCCCTTCGCCATACCACTGATACTGGCCGCATCGCCAAACATTCCGGTGATCTTGCCCCACAGCCCGGCCTTGACTTTGCCGCTGCCCGTGCCGTATTCGACCGGATCGCCACCCAACTCAACCAAGCGGTTGTTCAGATCGCGCGCCTGCTTTTCGTGCGCGCTGCGGAAGCGGTTATACTGGCGGCGCAAGCGGCTATCGTCGGTCTCATCAATGCCGCTATCATAGGCGGCAATTGCCATGTATTCCACCTTGATCAGCTCTTGCAACGCCTTTTGCGTCTTGCCTAACTCTTTATCTGCCATTACAACAATCTCCTTTATCTACATCACCCGACCGTTGCCGGTCAAGTACACGAATCCGATGCTAAAAACGTACCGGGCGGGGCCACAAGGCCGTGCGCCGATAACTATGCCTCTTGCTGTGAGCAAGAGATGTGCCAATGAGCCGATCAGCCGGGTAGCTGCGGACGGCCCAGCCCTTGCGCGACGGCGGCGGCATGGCGGTCGAAATCGGCTTGGACGCGGCGGAACACGTCGGCCACCGTCTGGTACTCGCCGAAAAAGGTGGCACCGCGCTCCCAATCCTCTTCCGCTACGCCATCCAGGGCGGCGCAGACGGCGCTGTAGGCTGCGTCATATTTGGCGCGCACCGACTCGCGCGTGGCGTGGCGGACCATCATGCGCGTGGTGCGCGTGTTGATCGCACGGGTCACGCCGCGCGCCTGGGGTGGGCTGAAGTCGCGCCCCGTGCGGGCGGCAGCCACCGTGCGCGGCACGAGCGCCAATTCATCGGCGGCTTGCGCCAATTGTTCGCCCACCGTCCAGGCCGGGTCACCGCTGGGTTGCTGCCAAGCGGCCTCATCGAGGCTATCGAGCAAGCGGTGCAAGGCGGCCTGGGTCGCCTCCAGTTCGGTACGGATCGCGGCGCGCGGCGATTCGGGCGCAACGGCTTCCGGCGTGGCGGTCGTCGCTTCGCCGAGGGTGTCGGTCTCTTCTGCGGCCATTGAGTATCTCTCCTTCACCAGGTACGGGCGCACGCCGTGCGCGGCTACTATCCAAATAGTATTGTATTCCGCCGAGGTTACGGGTGCAACCCACAGCGTGGCTGCGGGTGCGCGGTGATCTATTCGGGTATTCGCTCCATATTCGGGGACAGCCTGTTCCCCACAGGCGCGGCAAGCAGCGCCCCTACATTATCTCATCACCGCATCTCACATTCGACGGCATTCAGGAGAGCCGGGTAATCCACGGCGGCGAAATCGGTAGTGTCCACCCGCAGGAGCAGGCCGCCCAGCGCCAGGGCGGGGTAGTAGCCGGGTAGCAGATCGGCGGCCCACGCGGCGGGGTCGTCCGTCTCGACGTGGCCGGGGTGGCGGGTGCCGGCGGCGGCGCGAGCCTGGAAGCGGGCCAGCAGCACCGGCCCGGCGGCATGGCAGTCTATTTCAATGGGCCGAAAGCCATAACGCGCCTGCAACGCTTGAAAGCGCGGCCCGGCCCATGCGACGCGAAAGTTGCTCTCGACGATGCAGGGGCAGCCGGCCGTCAGTTGCGCCTCAACGCTCGCATAGAGCAGTTCCATCGTGGCCGCGCCCAGCCGCCGCGACCACGCCCGGTCGCTCCAGCCCAGCGTGTCGAACAGGATCTCTTTGAGGCGGTCTTTGGTCAGCAACGGCAAGCGCAAATCGGCGGCCAAGCGTGTCGCCAGGGTGGTCTTGCCACTAGCCGGGGGGCCGCTGACGATGATCAGCGCCGGTTCAGGCACGGCTCTTGGCGTAGAATCTATAAGCATATAACTCCACACGGGGTCTGGTGTTGCACCGCAAAGACGCAAAGAACGCCGAAGATTTTGGCTTGGGGATTGTAGGGGTCGCTCTTTTCCCGTAGCCGGTGTGCTTACCTAGGAAACGTGATACGGTTACAGAATCCTTAGCGCAAGCGGCCCTCGGCGATCAGTTGCACACTGCCGCCGACCTGGATGGTGATCGCATCATCCGCGCGTGCGCCGGCCAGATAGAGCAACGAGGGGCGCTGGACTTCGTAGCCCTGTTCGGCCTGGATCGCGAAAGGGTTGGGGCCAAAATAGCCGTGTTGCACCAGATAGCCGGTGAGGCAACCGCCCGCGCTGCCGGTGGCCGGGTCTTCGGCGATGCCCATGTGCGGCACAAAGACGCGCACATTCAACTGGTGGGCCGGGTCGTAGGTTTCGCGGCAAAAGACGAGGACGGCATGATCGGCCAACCCTTGCGCCAGGGCGGCTGCGGCCAACCCGCCGCTGCGGATGGCGCGCACATCGCTTAGGTGTTGCAACGGCACGATCAGGAACGGCAGCCCGGTGGACACTTCCTGCACGGGGTAGCGCAGGTCCAGCGCCGTGACCGGCACGTCCAGCACGGCGGCGATGCGCGCCGGGTCGAGCGGTGGGCCGAAGGTCGGCGGCAGTTGGCGCATGGTCAGGCGGCGGATCGCGCCCGCCGCGTCGCGCTCCAGGGTCACCGGGATGCGCCCGGCGTTGAGGTCCAGCGTCACGCCGGCCACTGGAGTATCGCTCAATTCGGTGGCGATGATATAGGCCGTGCCCAGCGTGGGGTGGCCGGCAAACGGCAGTTCGCCCACCGGCGTGAAGATGCGGACCCGGTGGGCACCGTCGCGGTTGTCATGCGGCAAGATAAAGGTGGTCTCCGAAAAGTTCATCTCGTGGGCCAGATGCTGCATTTCTCGGTCGCTATAGAGATGGCCGTTAAGAAAAACCGCCAACTGATTACCGCTGTACTTGGCTTCGGCAAACACATCTACAATAAAGAATCGCTGCGCGTCCATCGAATCTCCTTCCGCCGCTGTTAGCGCGCCACCCGCGCCGCCACGTCCTCAAACTTCCACCAATCGTCGGCACAGCTGATCAAATCGTGGTGGACCATCGAATCGTAGGTGAACAGCACCACCCGCTTATGGAACTGGCTGTGGACCAATTCGACGGCGGGCACGAAATCCTGGTCGCCGGTGGTCAGGAACAGCGTGCTGATCTCCGCTAGGCCGGCTTGCCAGACCAGGTGGGCGCTGAAGTCCACGTCTACCCGGCGCTGGCGGTTGCTGCCGCTGGGGCCGAGCGATTGCATGGGGTGCAAGCGCACCTGCATTCCATGCGCCGTCATCGCGTCGTAGAAGCGTGCTAGGCCGGGCGGGATACCGTAGGCGGAGTCTACGCCGTTGAACAGAAAGCTCCGCACGCGCCCGCCCTGCTCGGCCAGCAGCCGTTCAGCCTGTACATAGTCCAGCTTAAAGCGCCCCTCGCTGGCCTTGACCACATAGCCCACATCCACCAACCACGCCGCCTGCCCCATTCTTGGCCCCCTGTCACTGCCTAACCCGCAATTGATAACTCGTTTCTTTGCCCGCTACCTTTGCCGGTTCTCCCGCGTTATGAATGGCACGACACCGATCTCCCACTGCATTATAGCACGCCGGACAGAGAGTTAGCGGACAGAACCATCGGCATTCTGATATTGTAGATCCTTTGAGGGCATACCGTGTTGCATTCTGTTGTGTACTACCCCCTCCGTTGTTGTCCATGCCGCAAGTGAAAGGGCTACCGGGATGTTGCATACAGGTGATCGGGGCTGGTTGGCCCCCGCACCCCACTCCGTCACAGCGGCGGGCACGCTACGCTTGCGTGCGATGCGACGGCACGAAGAAGGGGCGGTGTTGGCGTTGCTGACCGCCGCCGGGTTGAGCGGCACGGGGCTGGCGCGCTACCGCCGTACCACGCTGGTCTTGGCCGGGCGTGACCGCTTATTGGGCTGTGTGGTCGTGGAACCCGGCGCGCCGGCCCTGGTGCGTTCACTGGCGACTGTGCCGGCGGCGGGCGCGGCGGCGGCCACGCTGCTGCTGGATGCGGCGTTGACCCTGGCGCGGCGGCTGGGCAGCAATGCGGCCGTGATGCTGCTGGAAACCGCCGCCCAAATCCCGGTGCAGCGCCTCGAGGCGGTGAGTTGGGATGCCTTGTGCGACGACTGCCCCGGCTCGGCGCTGGTCCGCGAACTGCGGACGTTTGCGCCCCAGGCGCTGGCCGTGCGGCTGGCTCTGCCGCCGGCACCGCCGCCGCCGTTACTGCATTAGTCGGTCGGGATCAGTAAGAGGGCCAGCGCAGCCAGGGCGGCGGTTTCGGCGCGCAGGATGCGCGGCCCCAAGCTGACCGGCTGCACTCCGGCGGCGGCGGCCACTTGCACTTCGGCGGCGGTCAGGCCGCCTTCCGGGCCGATCAATAGCGCCACGCGCGCTGCTTGGCGGGCTTGCGCTACTAACGGGGCCAACGGGATCAGGCCGTCGGCTTCTTCCCACGGCACCAGCGCCACGTCATGTGCCGCCGCTCCGCTCACGGCGGTGGCCCAGGATTGCGGGACGTGCAGCAGCGGCAAGCGGGCGCGGCGGCTCTGTTCGGCGGCCTCGCGCACGATGCGCTCCCAGCGGTCGGGCTTGGTGCCGCCGGCTACCGTGCGCTCGCTGATCACCGGCACGACGGCGCTCACGCCCAGTTCGGTCGCCTTTTGCAGCATCCACTCGAACTTCTCGCCTTTGAGCAAGCAGGCATAGAGCGTCACCGCCGGGCCGGCGGCCTCCTGTGCCAAGCGACGGGCCAGCACGCGACCCTGAATCGCGCTGCGGTCAAAGGCGGTCAGTTCGACTTCACTCTCCCAGCCGCTGTTGTCGAGCAACAGGATGTGCGCGCCGGGCCGCAGCCGCAGCACATGGCCGACCTGATGAGCCAAGCCGGCGGGCAAGGTGAGTTCGGTCGCGGCTTCGAGCGGTAGGGTTGGATCTACAAAAAAGCGTTGCATAGCAGCATTACCTTGTGGTCGCACCACCGACGGTGCCTAGGAATCACCGCTCCAAAAGGATCACCGGTGCCCCTTTGTACAGCGTGCGCTGAAACTCGTGGTAGCCGCATTTCGCCGCCACCCGCAGGGACGGCGCGTTATCGCAGCCGATCAAACAAACGGTGCGGCCCCCTGGTTCGCGGGTGTCGGCCCAGGCGAGGACGGCCTGCACGGCCTCGGTCGCAAACCCTTGCCCATGCGCCCAGGCGGCCAGCGCCCAGCCGATTTCCGGTGTCGCGCCCAGTGGCGGGCTGATGTCGCGCTTGTAATCCGCCAAGCCCACTTCGCCGACAAAGCGCCCACTCACCCGTTCGCGCACCACCCAGTAACCGAAGCCGAGCAGTGCCCAATGCCCAATATAACGTTGCAGCCGCGCCCAGACTTCGTCGGGGGTAAAGGGCCGGCCCCCGATATAGCGGGTGATCGCCGGGTCCGCCCACATGGCGGCACACTCGGCGAAATCTGCCAAGCAATGGGCGCGCAGGGTGAGGCGTTCGGTGTTGAGGCCGGGAATCAAGGCGCTCATATCCAGCAGTGCGGGCATTCTATTCGCGACTCCTACTCATTTGCCTGCACTCAGGGTCTGGGAGGGACGGCGGGCGATGATCGCCAGCCAATCGCCCTCCTGGCGTGTCTCCAGCACGGTCAGGCCGGCCCGTTCCAGCGCGGCGTGAACCTCCGGCCCGCGCTCGTCAATGATGCCCGATGTGATCGCCACGCCGCCCGGCTCCAATGCCCCGGCGATGGCTCCGGCCAATTCGATGATCACGCGGGCCAGGATGTTGGCGATGATCAGGTCGAAGTGGATGTCCGGCTCCACGCCGACGATGAGCGACCCCTGCTCCACGAGGATCGTGTCCGCCAGCCCGTTCGCCGCCACATTCGCCGCCGCCACTTCGACGGCCACCGGGTCGGTATCCCAGGCCCAGATGCGGGCATCCGGCAGCAGCCGTGCCGTGCCGATTGCCAGGATGCCCGACCCGGTGCCCAGGTCCAACACGCGGCGGATGTCGCCAACGGCATGGTCTTCTAGCACCTCCAGGCAGAGCCGCGTGGTGGGGTGCAAGCCGGTGCCGAAGGCCATGCCGGGGTCGAGTTCGATCACCCGGTCGCCGGGCGCGGGGCGGTAGTCGAGCCACGACGGTTTGATGACCATGCTGCGCCCAATGCGCGTGGTCTGGTAGTGGGCTTTCCAGGCGTTGGCCCAGTCTTCCTCTTTGAGGCGCGCAGTGCGTAGTTCGCCCACTTGGCGCATCCGGCCCAGATGCCACAACGCCTCGGCGATGCGCTGCCGCGTGTCTTCGGCTTTGCCATCGGCGGGCAAATAGGTCCGCACCTGCACCGGCGCGCTCAGGTCGAGCACATAGTCCTCATCGGGCTGCGGCACAATCGCCTCTTCGACCACCACGCCGCCGTTGTAGCCGTATTCGGCGAACAGCTCACTGACTGCCTCCACCGCCTCGCGGTCTACGTCCACCGCCAGTTCGATCCAGTCCATTGGTCCCCCCTGCGCGAAATGCGGAATGCGGAATAAGACGATGTTGATACGTTGAGTATTATCGTCTAATTCAGAACTCAGAACTCAGAACTCGTCTCATTCCGCAATCCGCAATCCGCATTCCGCAATCACTTGAAGGTTTCGTCAATCGCGCCGCTCAGGTCGGCTCCGAGGGCGCTGTCGTCGCCGAGGTTGACGCGCTGATAGGCACCCTCGACACTGGCGCGGTCGCCCACCAGGCTGCCGGTGAGGACGGCGGCGCGCAGACGCGCCTTTTCGCCGATGATGCTGTCGCGCACCACCGAGTCGGTGATCGTGGTGCCGGAGCCGACGCTGACGAAGGGGCCGACGACGCTGTGTTCGAGGGACACGCCGGGGCCGAGCGACACGGGGGGCACGATGATGCTGCTGCCCTGCATATAGGGTTCGGGTGGGCCGCCGGCTTTGCGGAGCAGATAGCGGTTGGCGTGCAAAATCGCGTCGCGCGTGCCGGTGTCTTCCCAGGCGGTGATCGGCAAGACCTTGATGCGCGCGCCGTTTGTTACCATCAGCCCGATGGCATCGGCCAGAAAATACTCGTTTTTGAGCATGATGCCCTTTTCGACCTGCTCATGGATCGCCGTGTACAATTGCCCAGCGCGCTTGAAATAATACAGCCCCACCACCGCGTCGTGCGAAAGCGGCTGCTGCGGCTTTTCCACCATCTGCGTGATAAAGCCGTCCTTGTTGCTGACCGCGATGCCGAAGCGGCTGGGGTCGGGCACCGCCATGACGAAGCCCGCGCCATCCACCCCTGCCCCCAGCCGTTGCAGCGCGGTCAGGTCGGCCTCGAACAGGGTGTCGGAGAAGACGACAAACAGATCCTCCTGCGGATCGATCTCGCCTTCGGCCAGCAATACGGCATCGGACTGGCCGCGCATCACCTTTTGCTCAATCGCCACGGTCGGGATGGGGTAGCGGTTCTTGACATAATCCAACAGCATCTCGCCGCTGCGCCCCGTGATCAGCACAATCTTGCTGATCGGTAGCACGCTCAGGGCATCCAGGATGTGGGCGATGGACGGCAATCCGCCGACCGACACCAGAGGCTTAGGCTTGCTAAAGGTATGGGGCCGCATCCGCGTACCCAGCCCCCCGGCGGGGATGATGATTTGCATCGGTGTGCGCCTCCTTGCGTAATGCGTAATGCGTAATGCGTAATGCGTAATGCGTGTTGTATAGGTGACTGTTCTTCACTGCGTTCAGACGGACAAATGCTTTTCACCATCTTACGAGCTGACGAGATGACACAAACCCCACAAAATCTCCGGGTCTCCGGGTTGCCGGCGGTTCCGTTTGTTAGGGCGCAGGCGGGGTGGGAGCGGTTAGGTTGACGACTTGGGCGTGGCTGGCGCGGACCAGATCGGCGGGCGTGATCAGGATTTCCTCTCCCCATTGGCCGGTGCCCACGCCTAATATTGGCTCGGTTAGCAACGTGGCTTCGAGGAAGGTGCGAAAGCCGGCGGGTTGCCAGGGAAAGGGCGGGATGGAGCCGATGACGTAGCCGGTGGTGGCTTGCACCGTGGCTGGGCTTGCCATGCGGATGTTGCGCGAGCCGATGGCCTTTTTGAGCAGGCCCGATACCGCGTTCTGGTCGCCGCCCAGCATCACCAACACCTGCTCCCCGGCATCCGTGGCAAAGATCAGCGTTTTGACCATCTGGCGTTCGCGGTAGCCCAGCGCCTGCGCGACCGCAGCCGCGCCCTTGTCAATGCTGGTAGGGAAGCTGCGCCGCTCATAGGGAATGCCCTGCGTATCCAGGTAGTCGTGGGCTGGGAGATTCATGCCGCTGCCTCCGTCGGTGGATTGCTATAGTCTTGCCCATAATGATCGGGCAATGCAGCCGGTTCCGTCCACTGAGGAGTTTGCACCCCCAGGTGCAAACTCCGGGGGCGGCGCGTCGGTCGCACCTGGGGGTGCGACCTCCTCTTTCAGCAGTTCTAGATCATTATCGGCAAGATTATAATCTCGCCGGGCAGGGCAAGCAAGATAGATGCCGGGGAATCGCGTATAATTGGGCAGAGGCCGCAGGCAACGGCAACGATAGGAGGAGCAAATAATGGCACGAGTAGATTTGCATGACCAAGTGGTGATGATCAGCGGCGCATCCAGTGGCTTTGGTGCGGCGACCGCCCAGGCGTTTGCGGCAGAGGGGGCGCGGCTGGCCTTGTGCGCTCGGCGGCAGGATCGGCTGGATGACGCGGTAGCGATGCTGACCGCCGCCGGCGCGCCGCGCGTGCTGACCTACGCCGCCGATGTGCGCGACCCCGACCAAGTGGCTGGCTTTGTGCGGGCGACACTGGAGGCGTTTGGCCGCATTGACATCCTGGTGAACAACGCCGGCTTGGCGCGGCGCACCGACGAAATCGCGTCGCAAGACGCAGCGACCTGGGATGCCTGGAACGAGATGCTGGACACCAACGTGAAAGGGCTGTTGGCGCTCACCCGGCAGGTGTTGCCGACGATGCTGGCGCAGGAGAGCGGCCATATCATCAATCTCAGCTCAATCGCCGCGCACGTCGCCTATGAGGGCGGCAGTGTTTACGCCGGCAGCAAACACGCCGTCCGCGCCATCACCCAGGCGCTGCGGCTGGAAGTGGCCGAGCGGCGCGTGCGCGTGACGGCCATTTCGCCGGGGCTGGCCGAAACCGAGTTCAGCGTGGTGCGCTTCGGCGGCGATCAGGCGCGGGCGGACGCGGTCTATGCGGGCATGACCCCGCTCACGGCGGAGGATGTGGCCGATTGTGTCGTGTTCGCGGCCAGTCGCCCCTGGCACGTTAATATAGACGAATTAATCCTGAAGCCGACCGACCAACCGGCGGTCCACAAAGTGATTCGCCGCCCGGTGGCCCAGTAGCGCGGGGCGGTGGGTTATAGGCCGCCCCGGTTGTAGCTACGCAATTCATTGGGTGGCTAAAACCGCTCCGGCCCACGGCGCGAAACTGCGGCGCAGTTTGTTCGTTAGTCTATAGGAGACGCTCGATGCTTTAGCCTGCTTTGGGCTGGGGCGGGGAACTTTTCAACGTGTTCCGCCATCTAATAGAGGAACGCCTGATACGGAGCGGGCTGCCGACCTGGCGCAGCCCCGATGATAGGAGCTACTGAGCATTAGCTCACGCACACTCGGTAGCATAAAAGGAGAAATTGTAATGACCCAACGTTTCCATTCGCTGGCCCTCGTCGGCAGCGGCATCGTCCTCGGCTTGCTGATCGCCAGCGGCTCACATACCCTCAGCACAGCCGCCCAGACCGGTAGTGGCTGCCAGACCTTCCCGCAAACCGGCTATACGCTTTGTGGGCGCTTCCTGGCCTACTGGCAGGGCCACGGTGGGCTGGCCCAACAGGGCTATCCCATCTCGGAAGAGTTTGTCGAAACCAACGACCTGAACGGTAAGCCTTACGACGTGCAGTATTTCGAGCGCGCCGTGTTCGAGTACCACCCGGAAAATCAGCCACCCTATGATGTGCTGCTCTCCCAACTGGGCACTTTCGCGGGCCAAGCCAAGTATCCGCAAGGGTTTGAGCAGCGGATCGGCGCAAGCCCGCTGTACGAGAACCGTGACACGGCCACCGGCACGCTGAAATCGTTCTACAACGCCGTCAACCGCAAAGAATATCAGCGCGCCTACAGCTACTACCAGGGCGCGCCGAACCCGCCCGCCGGCCTCGCCCCGGCCTTCGCGCAATTCGCCGCCGGCTATAATGATACGGCCTCAGTGTTGCTGACGGTCGGCGAAGAGGTCCGCAACGCGGGCGCGGGCAATATCTATAGCGGCGTGCCGGTGATCGTGCAGGCGCGCCACACCGACAACAGCCTGCACACCTTCGCCGGCTGCTATGTGCTGCACCGCGTCAACGCCGGCATCTCGCCCAATCCGGTGGACTCGCTGTGGAGCATCAACTCGGCCTTCTTGAACCCGGCGGCCAATAATGTAACGCTGACCGCTGCGCTGAATGGGCCGTGTAGCCGGTAACAGTAACGTTATTACACCACAAAGACACAAAGAACACGAAGATTTTTAGAGTCTTCGTGTTCTTTGTGCCTTTGTGGTGAAAAAAACTGCGGCTTACCCTTTCGAGAACCGGCGCGGGGGGGGGGGACGGCGCGCAAGTTGCCGGCACGGGGCGGGGCACCGCGCTGGCGATAGTCGCCGGCGGGGATAAACAGGTGGGTGCAGAGTGCGGTGTCGCAGAGACGCGAGCGGATGCGCGGTTCGATGCTGTCGAGGTCTACGTTCGAGGTGACGACCGTCGCTAGGCGGTGGTTGTAGCGGTGGTTGAAAATCTGATACAGCTTTTCGCGCGCCCAGGGCGTGGTGTTCTCGGTGCCCAGGTCGTCTACGACCAGCAAGGGCACGCTGCGGATGGCCTCGAAGCGGTCGTCATAGCTGCTTTCACTGTTCGGTGCGTAGGCGGCGCGTAGGCTGTCGAGCAGGTCGGGCGCGATGGCGAAATAGGTTTGCAGGCCGCATTTCGCCACCGCCTCGTTGGCGATGGCGGCGGCCAGATGCGTCTTGCCGCAGCCGTAGCCGCCCAGCAGCATCAGCCATAGATGGGGATTTTCGGCATAATCCTGGCAGCGCAAGAACGCATCGCGCAGGCCCGGCAGGCTGTACTCAAAATTGGCGAAGGTCTTGTCGCCAAAGGCTTGCAGATTCGAGCTGCGGTCCAGGCCACTATAGACGTGTTCGCTCATCTCTTGCACTTTGCAGGTGCAGGGCAGCAAGCGCCCAAAATTGACATGGCCGAAGGGCACCTCCATCCGCAGGTAGCCCGCGCCGCCGCAGTCGGGACAGACCGCTTTAGCGGTTGAAGAGGTGTGCGTATTTTCCGGTGAGATATTTACCGGGATCGATAGCTCGGTTAGAATCTTGCCCACGCGCTCCATCGTCTCTTCCCTTCGCCGCCCAGGTTTCCAGAATGCGGCTGATATACTTCCAGTTGCGCTTGTTGTAGCTGACGGCTTCGCTGAACGCTTCTTCGATCCAGGCGGGCGGGTAGAGCCTCTCGGCCTCAGCCAACTGTTCGGCCAACAGCGGCGTGATCACGCCCACATTCTGCTCGTATAGCTCGAAGATGCCGGGGCGGCGGCGGCT
>JALYUO010000519.1 GCA_030853735.1 Chloroflexota bacterium | reverse complement strand
GCCGGGTAGGGCGCGCAGGCACTCCCAGGCCAGCCAGGCGACGGCGGCAGCGGCGGCGGCCAGGCCGAGCGCGCCGAGCAGGTAGGCGCTGAGATAGAGCCGCCCGGCGGTCAGGGCGAGGGCGGGGTCGGCAGCTTGCACGCTGCGCGGAGCGAGGGCGGCGGGCGCGGGGCCGAGCAAGGCGGTTAGGGGGTGGACGGCGGCCAGCAGGAACATCCAGGCGGGGCCGGTCACGCCGCCGCTGGCCTCGCCGGGATTGTATTGGAAGGGCTGCCCGGCTTCCAGCGCCCGCACATAGTTAGCGTAGATATAGGCATCGTCAATGGGGAAGGACCAAGAGCCGGTGCGGCCCTCGGCGGCGCGGGCGCAGAGCAGGCCATCGAGCGCGGCCAGCAACAGGGCGACGATCAGCCCCGACCGGCGACCGCGGCGGGTTGTGAACAGCCGGCGCGGGTTCATTGCGGGCGGCTACTCGCCGGCATCGTCAGCGAGATCTTGCATGAGGGCGTGCAGCATGGGGAATTCGACCGGCAGTTCCACCGGCTCTGGGTACATCACCAAGTCGAGCGTGGGGGTGTTCGCTACCAGGGCAAGCGTGGCGGCAGGGAGCACGGCGGGGCGGTCGGTGAGGGGCAACACGCCATGCAGCGCCAGGCCCGCGCCTTCGCTCCCATAAAGGGTGACGACCGCCGCGACGACCTGGGGATCGTAGTGGCTGCCGGCCCATTTTTGCAGCTCGGCCAGGGCGGCGGTGATCGGCATCCCGCGTCGGTAGGGGCGGTCGGTGATCATGGCATCCAGCGCATCGGCCACGGCCACCACGCGCGCGCCGAGCGGGATGGCGGCCCCGGCCAGTCCCTGCGGATAGCCGTGACCGTCGAAATGTTCGTGGTGGTGGCGCACAATGGGCACCACCTCGCGCAGCGTGTGAATGGGCGCCAGGATGTCGGCTCCGATGTCGGGGTGGGTCGCCATGATCGCCTGTTCCAGCGGGGTGAGCGCGCCGCGCTTGTGCAGCACACCGTCGGGCACGCCAATTTTGCCGATGTCGTGCATCCGGGCGGCGCTGGTCAGGTGTTCGATGGCTGTTTCGCCCATGTCTAGCCAGCGCCCGATCTCGCCGGCGGTAGCGGCGACCCGTTCGCTGTGGCCGCGCGTGTAATCATCTTTCGCATCAATCGCGGCTGCCAGGGCGCGCAAGGCTTCGGTGGTGAGTTGCTGGGCCAATGGCGCGTGGCGGCTGTGTTGCCCGGCCTCCACCGCTTCAGCGACCAGCTGGCGCACGGCGGCGGGGGAGCCGCTTTCGGCGAGGCTGGCCTGCACCATCTCTTCCACCATGCGGCGCAGGCGCAGCGTCTCTTTCGCCGCCGCATCGGGCAGGCCCAGGCGATTGCCGCCGGTCTGCCGCACGAGATAGAGCGCGGCTTCGGCGATGTCGAGCAGGCCGTGGCGCGTGGCGGCATCGGCGGGGAAACCGGCCAAGCCGGCCGAGAGCGAGATGCGGCCCAGTGCGTCGTTTGCGTCGCCGGCTCCGGCGGCCTGGATGGTGCGGCGGGCCAGCTGGATCGCCGCTTCGCTTGGGCCCAGCGGCCCACTGAGCAGCAGGGCGAATTCGTCGCCGCCGATACGGAAGCAGCAGGCATCTTGGGGCGCGCCGGTTTCGTCCAGCCGTCCGCCGGCAGCCGCACACGCCTGTTGCAGGCAGCGCCCGACCCGACGCAACGCCTCGTCTCCGGCGGCCACGCCCAGCCGTTCGTTGTAGCTGCGGAAGCCGTCTATGTCAAACAAGACCAGGGCCAGCGTCGCGCCTTGCCGGGTGGCCGCTGCCAGCGATTCGGCCAGGGCGGCCTGGAACGCGCCGTGGTGCCGCAGTCCGGTGACCGCGTCGGTGGTGGCCTGACGGGCCAGCGACTCGCGGCTCTCAATGTTGGTGAGCGCGATGCCGGCGGCGTTCGCCAGTGTGACCATCAGTTGCAGATCGTCGCTGCTGAATGCGCCCACCCCCGCTTGGCTGAGGGCGATCACGCCTTTGACCGCTCCGCCGACGCACAAGGGTACGGCCAGCAGCGAATTGGGGGTTAGGGGGGTGCCCGGCACATGGAGCGCGCGCGGATCGTCGGCGGCGTTAGCCAGCAACAGGGGTTCGCCGTGTTGGGCAACCCAGCCGGTGATGCCCTCGCCCACTTGCAACTGGCGTGCGCCGCTCATCAGCATCCCGCCGTCAATGGGCGGACCGTAGAGCGCGACCATCGGCAGGCGCGGGCCGGCGGGGGTTTGCTCGATGATATGCACGCGGCAGTTCTTGAAGGGGATCACGTCGCGCGTGCCCTCGGCGATGATGCGCGGAATGTCGTTGCTGGTGGGCGCGGTGTTTAATTGTTGGGTGATGCGACTGATCGCTTCCAGGCGACGCACCTGTTCGCGGGCGCGGGCGTGCAGCTGCTCAAAATTGCGCCGGCTGCGGGCCTGGTGGCGCAACACGCCCACCACGACGATGGTGATGCAGCCGAAGTAGATCAGGTGCCCTCCCAGCAGAGCTATCGTCGGCTGGAGCCGGGCGATATCCCCCCCGCTGCCGATGTAGAGGGTGGCGAGATACCAGCCCGCAGTGAAGACGCAGGCGACCGGAGTCCACGCCGTGCCGTAGCAGAGGCCGAGATAGAAGATGGGTAGGGCATAGAGGAGGTATGCTTCGCTAGTGGCTCCGCCGCGCAGGACGATCAGCAGGGAGATAAACAGGTAGTCGGCGGCCACGATAAGCAGTGGCGGCAGGTAGCGCCGGCGCGCGCGGAGGGCATAGAGGATCGCGTTGAAAAGGGCGATGACTCCCCCCAGCAGCGCGGGGGCGAGCGTCGTGGCACCGAGCAGGTAGGTCGCGCCGGCACCGAGGACGAATAGCCAGCGCATATACAGGTTGATGTCCAGTCCCCAAGCGGGCACCGGGCGGCGCACAGACCGGACCGGGGCGGGCGAGTCGCGTGTGGTCTCGGTCTGCTCACGCACCTGGGGTGTGGCGTGCGTGGCACTCACTCCTGGTCCCTTTCTAGGCACGGTGGCGGCGCGCATTCCTGTTGTCTACTACGGGAAGGGTATCACAGGCGGGCGGGCCTGTCAAGGCGGCACTGGGCCGGCGACGGACCTAACCCCCCAACCCCCTTCCCTACGAAGGAAGGGGGAGTCTGCGTAACAACCACGAGCCAAGTTCCTACAGAGGATAATACCTGCTGCTTCCCTATGAAGGAAGGGGGAGTCTGCGTAACAACGCCACGCAGCTCACCACGTACTTCAACGTGCCGCACTTCCCTCTAAGGCAGGGGGAGTCTGCGTAACAATGATTGTGTGCAGGACCGGAGCATCATCCGTCTAGCTCCCCCTTCCTTCGTAGGGAAGGGGGTTGGGGGTTAGGTCGGCACTGGGCCGGGCGGGGGGCATCTGGTATAATGGGGCATGAAGCGAGCGTTGCGGGTGTTGGCGCTGTGGGCGCTGTTGCCGGCTGGGGCGGCAGGCTTGCCGGGCTGTACGGCGGAGTCGGCTCCGCCGGTGGGCGTGGGGCCGACCGTGCGGGTGCCGCCGACCTTGCCGCCGCTGCTCACGCCTGCGC
>JALYUO010000507.1 GCA_030853735.1 Chloroflexota bacterium | reverse complement strand
GCCCCCGCCCTTCGATCTCGCCGCTCGCTTCGCCCGACGGCAAGCAGATGTGGATCGCCCGCCGCGATGGCTATACGCGGGATACGCCCATTCCGGTCGGAACGATGCAAGCGTACCAAGTGGACGGCATGACCGGCAACGTCCAGGTCAAGCATTGGACCGTTACCGACCCCGATTGCCGGGTGGTGGTTGACAATCGGCCGAGCGCCGGCGGCAATCAGGCCGCGAATACCTCGCCCGCCATCCGCTTCACCCACGAAGGTGACTACCAGATCAGCGCCGAAGCGGAAATGCACGGGCCAGCCGGCCTGGAAACGGCGACGGTGCAACTCACCCAGCGCGTGATGGACCCCGAACGCCCGCTGAAAGATGCCTTCGGCAATGCTGCCCCCACCGATTACACCCAGTTCCGCGCCGGGATGGCCTTCCAGGGTCTGGAGTTGAGCGCCGGTGCTGAGGCTAACAAGCAGGCCGGCGCTGCGCCGATCACCTCCAGCGGGGCCAATCCGGCGACGCTCGATTCGCCGCACCCCCTGCTCCATACCTATACGGTGCAGCCGGCAAAAGCTGCCGCGCACTTCCACTGGTATGTCCAGGTCAAAGAAGGGGCGAGTTTGCCGCCTACCGCCTACCGTGATTTCGCCTGCATTGAGAAAGACGGCCAACCCGCCTTCGATTTACGCAGCGACAGCCCCACCGTCCTCTGGCCGCTGGCCCAGCCAGCCACCTACCTCCTGATCTGTGAGCAGTCCGATGCCGGAGGCCAGATCGTGGCGACCTCGCGCTATATCCAGGGCGTGATCACACCCGCAGCCGCCAAACAGTATACCGACTGGCAGGAGTATGTCGTCACGGCTGACGCGAAGATGGCGGGGAACATTCCCGAAGGGCTGGAAGTGGGAGCCCGCGCCGTTTACATGAACAGCAAAACGGGCGCGACCACTCCCCTAGCCCTCTTTTTGGGTCACAGCCGGCGGGGGTCGAACGGCAAGGCCGACAATGGCGCGCCCGTCCGCCTGCTCGACCTCACTCCTGATAGTCCGCGCATGGAGTACGGCGGCGGCACGACCGACGAAGCCATCGCCGATTTCGCGGCCGGCAACAAATACCTGGTTGGCTTGATCCGGTTGGAGATCCCCCCCAACGATAATTTGGTCGCTCCTGTTCAGACCACCCTCACTACCAAAGGCACCTCGGATCTGGGCGCGTTCGCAGGGGGGGCCGGCTGGGCCTCTTTGGGCCTCGTCGGACTGGGCATTGCGGCCAGTCTCACCGGCGTGGGTCTGGTGGCCGCGCCCTTCCTCTTCGCCGCCGCCGCTGCGGCCGGTGCGGCCTCCTCCGGCGCGGACTTGGTCGATCAGTTGCGCCAGACCAAGATCGACGGGCGCGCCGTGGCGCTCGATGTGCTGGGCGTGGCGACCAGCCTGCTCGGCTTGGCCGGGGCCAGGTTGGCGGCCAGTGGCGTGCGGGCGGGCGAAACCGTGACGCGCGGTGGTCGGGCTTTCCGCATCATCACCGGCCTCCAACTGGCCGGCGATGTGGGCTCCGGGATTCTGATTTGCGATGACGGGTTGGATCAGATCATGCAAATCCTCAGCGCCGATAACCCGCAACCGCGCAGCGCAAAGATCGCTGCCGTGGCCCAGGTGCTGGCGAACTTGGCCCTCAACGGCGGCCTGATCCTCTATGGGCACAAAAAGCCGGCCGGTAGCGAACTGCCCCACGGCAAACCCGCTGCGGACGGCACGACGCGCCCCGCCGGCATGGAGCGGACCGCACCAGCGCATTCCGCCCCAGCCCTAGATCCCGCCCACGGCACCGCAGACCTTGTTGCGCCCCACTCCAGCGGAGCCGGAAGCACCGTCCACCCCGCCGACCCGCATACCGCGCCAAGCGGCCCATCCGAGAGCGACGCAGTGCGCGCCGAAGCACAGGCAGCGCGCCGGGCCGCCCTAGCGCCTGTGGCAGTGCCTAGCCATTTACCACAGGGAGCGTCGCGCGAATTGCCCTACCTGCTGCTCGAAGCCTACCCCACGCGCCGCGAACTAGATGCCCTCTCCCAGCAGGTGTTGGGCGAGAGTCTGGCGCAGGCTGCCGGCGGTACCACCCTCACTGATAGCGCCTTCAACTTGGTGGAGCACGCTGCCGCTCGTGACCGCGACGGCGATCTCCTAACTGCTGCGCTGCAGGCCAATCCACATGATGGCAATCTCCACGCGCTGGCTCGTGGCGACATATCTGCCCACAATCACGAAGCCTTCCACATTGACCACCATCTAGAGGGTTCACAATACAAAGCGCTACACGATGCCCTGGTTGCGGCGTTTCCGACGGAGAGTAGCTTGGCGCAGATGGTACGTCGTGAATTAGGGGAGAATCTGGAGGAAATCACCAAGCCTGGCTCACTGGAAGATCAAGTATTTACTTTAATCGGCTGGGCCGAACAGTATAGTAAGACAGGCGCTCTGGTCGCAGGTGCCCGCACGAGCAATCCCGGCAACCCGCAGCTAGGCCGCGTCGCAGGGGAACTTGGCATTGTGGTCGAGATCGCGAACCCGGCACGGTACAAAGCAGCGCCCCTGGACGAGTCGCAGCAGAGTGCGCTGGCCCGTGCCCTGGTTGGCGGCTTTCCCAACACCGCGTCGTTGGAAAGGATCATACGCAAGGAGTTGGGTGAGAACCTAGCCGCACGGGCCGGCGCAGGCAGCCTGAACGATGTCACAGCACGGCTCGTCGGCTGGGCCGTGAGCAACGGCCGCCAGGGTGATCTACTGGCGCTGCTCCCGGAACCCCGTCGCACTGCCATTCTCCATGTCGTGGGTCAACCGGCGCGTAAAGGCGCAGCCGCCGAGTACACGGCGGCCGCTTTGGCGAATTTGTCACCGCAACGCCAGGCACTGTACGCCGCTCTGCTGGCGGCCTTTGACCAAGATAGCTTAGAGCAAATGGTCCGCACTAGTCTAAATAAGGAGTTGGCTAGTTTCACCCATGGCCCGTTGGATCAACAGGTGTTTGAGCTGATCGGGTGGGCCGACTCACACGGCAAAATCGTAGACTTGGTGCTGGGGGCGCGCCGCAGCAATGGTGGGAATGCCCAGCTGGTGCAAGCCGCGAACGATATGGGCCTGAATATAAAGACGGCGGTTCGCACGCAGCAGCCGCTGCTGGTCTCCCTCAACGGCTGGCAAGAGGGCGTGCTGAGTGATGAACTGGCGATCCGATTCCCCACAACCGCTGCGTTGGCGCGCGTAGTGCAGCAGGAACTGGGCGAGAGTCTGACGAAGATTATCGGTAACGGCTCCATCGCCGATGTTAGCTGGAGTTTGGTTCAATGGGCCGCCAAGAAAGGTCGCACAGGCGATCTACTGGCGCTGCTCTCAGAAGGTCGCCGCAATGCTGTTCTCCACGCCGCACGTCCTGCTGACATAGGCGTAACGGCTGCCCACGCTGCACCTAGCCTGACGCACTTATCGCGGGAGCAACGGCAAGCACTCTCTGTAGCTCTGATAGTTGCCTATCCTAGTAAGAATGTCCTAGCACAAATGGTACGCCGCAGACTGGATCAGAACCTGGGCGAAATCGTTAAGGGTAGATCACTAACAGATCAGGTGTTTAACTTAATTGAGTGGGCGGAATCGTATGGCAAGATTGAGGTGCTAATCAAGTCCGTCCCTAACTTCTAGCTATAGTGTCCGACATCGCAAACTGGACAAAGGCGGTTGGCGAAGGCCGGCTCCCATGTTATAATAAGTGTAAGAAGTAAGAAGTTTCGAGGCATTGTATTGTTAGCTCAGTCCGAGTGGCTTCGTCAGGTCCGCTTAATTTCAGCAAAAGGAAATTTAATCTAATGACTGTCCCTCCTACCGCAAAAATGTTTCATAGCTTCGTTGCTAATGTAGAAGCGGTTCTAACACAAGCCAACGTCCCTATCGCCAATCGTCATAACTTCTACACGCCAGGCACGCTGGCATATGTTGGAACGGGCTGGGGGCATGAGGTGCCGAACCGACTGTCTGCTATTGTTTACCGTACAAAGCTAGCTGATCCAGAGCAGGGTTGGGATCGGGATGCACCGCCCGAGTACAAGGCGATCTTGGAACGCGCTGGCTTTGTGGTCGAGCCCAGCCGGATGCCCGGCGGCTGGGCTGTCTGGGCGGTGTATCCGCCGCCGGATGCTACGGAGCCTTAAACGCGGCAGAAGGAAATCCAATGAGTGAATTCCTCAGCCCAGAAATGTTTCCAATTTTCGCTACGCACGTGAAAGCGGTCCTAGCACAAGCCAACATCCCAATAGGTAATGCTCACAATTTTGCCACGCCAGGTGAACGAGCCTACGTTATATCGGGCGGGGAGCATGATGCCCAAAACCGCTTGTGTGCCTTAGTTTACCGTGAAGCAATAGGTGATCCCCCAGAGTACCTTGAGGAGCAGGATGCGCCGCCGGAGTACAAGGCGATTCTGGAACGTGCCGGCTATGTGGTCCAAGCCAGTCGGGTTCCGGGTGGCTTAGATGGGGGTTGGGACGTGTGGGCTGTGTATCCACCTCTGGACGCGACGGAGTCTTAAACGCGGCAGCAGGCGATCCCCGGCGCGCACCCGCCTGCATCAAGAGCAAACCGCGCCGGGTGGAACCGCCTCTTATACGGATCACAACTCAGAACTCAGAACTCAGAACTCAGCACTCGGTTAGCTGTGCTGCTTGCCCGGCCCGGTGTGGCGGCTGCCGCGGCGTGCAGCGCGGCGGCCCTCATCGGTCTGCCAGGGGTCGGGGTTCCACTCCATTTCCATGCGCCCAATCACCACCGTGTCACCGGGCACGATACCGGCGGCTTCCAGCGCCTTGCTGATGCCGGTGCGTTCCAGCACATTTTGCAGCCGGTCTAGCGACTCTTCGTTGTCCATGCGCGTCATGTTGACGGTGCGCTCGATCTTGGTGCCGAACACGCGGTAGAAGGTCGCATCCACCTTCATCACGGTGAACGCCTCTTCGTTGGGTTCGCCGCGCAGAGTGTGTGTGGCTTCGTCGCCGGTGGCGGCGGGCGGCGCGGGGGCCAGGGCTTCGCGTGGCGGTAGCTCGCGCAATTCGGTTGCCACCTTCCGCAGCAACTCCTGCAGCCCCTGGCCGGTGGCGGCGGAGATGCCGACCACGCTGTAGCCGTGCGTGGTGAACCAAGTGCGGAGGCGCGGCCAACGGGCCTGTGTTTCGGCCAAGTCCATCTTGTTGATCGCGACGACCTGCGGGCGCGCCGCCAGCAGGGGGCTGTAGGCGGCCAGTTCGCCGTTGATGCGCTCGAAGTCGCTGATCGGGTCGCGGTCGGGCTGCTCGTCCACCGGCAAGGCGGCCAGATCCTCTTCGGTCAGGCCGGGGAAGAGGCCCGATGCCCCGTCAATCAGGTGGATCAGCAGGCGGCAGCGTTCGACATGGCGCAAAAACTCCAAGCCCAGGCCCGCGCCTTCACTGGCCCCTTCGATCAGGCCGGGAATATCGGCTACGACAAAGGTCTGCGTGTCCACTTCGACCATGCCCAATTGCGGTTCCAGCGTGGTGAACGGGTAGTCGCCTATCTTGGGCCGCGCCGCGCTGATGCGGCTGAGGAGGGTGGACTTGCCGGCATTCGGATAGCCCAGCAGCCCCACATCGGCGATCAGTTTCAGCTCCATCTCCAGGTTGCGGTCCTGGCCTGGTTCGCCGTTCTCCGCGATACGCGGCGCTTGGTGGGTGGAGGTGGCGAAATGTACATTGCCTAGCCCGCCGCGCCCGCCGCGCGCCACGACCAACTCCTGCCCCGGCTCTACCAGATCATATTCCTGGGTTTTTCGCATTGTCGGATCAATAATGTCGATCTCGATGACGCGCACAAAAGTGCCGGGCGGCACGTCTATGATCAGGTCGGGCGCGTTGGCCCCGTGCATCTTTTTGGCCTTGCCTTGCCCGCCGTCTTCGGCCTTAAACTTCTGCTTGTAGTGGAAAGGCAGCAGCGTGTTCAGCTGCGGATTGACCCGCAGCCGCACCGAGCCGCCGCGCCCGCCGTCGCCGCCGTCCGGCCCGCCCAGCGCCACATACTTCTCGCGCCGAAACGACGCACTGCCGTCCCCGCCCTTGCCGGCGCGGATCTCAATTTTCGCCTTATCGTAAAACATTGGTCCCTTGTCTCCCATCCGCGCTGTAGTTGCGGAGACTCCATTGTACCGCAAAACCGCCCAGCCCGTCAGCAATCTGTGTGAGCAAGTTTCAGGCCGGGCGGGGCGCACCCGGCGCGGCCCACTCGCCTTTGAGCGCGGCATAGACCTGGCAATCGTGGCGGGTGCCGCTGCCGTCGAGCAACCCGCGCCGTTCGCAGCCTTCCAGTTGCATCCCGGCGCGGGCGGCGGTGTGGGCGCTGGCCGTGTTGCGCGTATCACAGCGCCAGATCAGGCGCTCCCACGACCAAGCGGTGAAGCCCCACTCCAGCAGAGCCTGCAGCACCGCCGTGCCCAGCCCTTGCCCGGCGGCATCCGCCCGGATCCACATCCCGATCTCGGCGCTGCCATTGCTCAACGCCCCTTGGCGCAGATGATAGCCGGTGCCGCCCAGTTGCCGGTGGCCGGCCGGGTGGAAGATGCCCATGCCGAAATCCTGGTCCAGCCAGTAGCGCCCGCAGAAGGTGCGAACCAGCCGCTCGGACTCCGCCGGCGTTGTATCGGGCATGGCCCACGACATAAAGGTCCGCAGATGCTCATACGAATGGCGGACGGCCTCGTTCAACAGCGGCCCGTCGCCGGCGCGATAGGGCCGCACATGGAAGCGATCGGTGATCAGATCCGTGGGAGCGAGAAACGGGTCGTCCATTGGTCCTCCTTGCGTGATGCGTATTGCCTAAGCCGCGTCGAGACCGTGGTGTGGGCTGCTAGGGCTATTATACCAGAGAACACGCAGCCTCTTGGCGACTTAGCGGGCCATAGGGTTTCAGCTGCTGAAATACGCTGGCGAGTCTAGCGCAATATTCTGACCGGAACCGCGTGGGGCGAGCGCCACAACCGCGCATCCCGCACCCGGTTTTCTGCTATAATAGCGCCCAACAAGCAACAGCGTGCGGCGTACAGAGGACGTTGCGGCACAGGCGCGCTATCTGGCACGGGGATTTTCCACTTGCAAGGTGGATAGGGGGACCGGGATGAATTATACCATCTGCACGCGCTGCGGGAAGGGCTATATATTCCCGACCGAACTGCACAGCTACGGCCAGTTGACGATCAGCAAGCCGGGCCTCTCGGCGATCAACACGCCCGCGCACAGCAAGACGTGCGGCGTGTGTGGCTACACCGAAATCCACGCCCATGACTCGGCCAAGCTGCGCCCTCTGGACTACCCGGCCACGCCGCCCAAGCCTGCCGGCAAATAGCGTCAGCCGGCGGGCCGGCCCCAGGCCACGGTTGCGCCGACCGCCCCCGGTTTGGCGATCATTTCACCTCGACTTGGCCCAGATCTTTGCCGCGCTCGGCGGGGCCGTAGTCGTGCAGCACCAGCAGGGCGTGCGGCCCCCGGCTCTGCACATAGAGCCGGCCCGTCGTGGGATCGGCCAGCAGGCCCAGCGCGGGCGCGGTGTTTAGCACCACTTCGTCGTGGATGGCGAAGCTGGCGGCTAGGCCGTAGGCGGCTACGCGCCCGGCGGCGCTGGGCACCGCCAGATAGAGTCGCCCATCGCCCAGCGCCGGGTTGTAGGCGAGCGGACAGGGGCAGCCGTCGCGGGTGAGCGTGCCGGTTTCGGCGCGGGTCGGCAGGTCGAGGGCCACGAGTTCGGGTTGCAGCGGCACGCTCTGCGGTTGCCGCCAAGCGAAGAGCCGCCGCGTGCCGGCATCGTAGAGCGGGAACAGCGGTTGCCAGCCCAGCGTGATCGGTGTGCCAAAGGCATTGTTGCCCGCCTCGAACGGCAGCAGGCCGTCGCGCCCCGTTAGATAGAGCGTGTTGCCGTCGAGGAAGGCGCTATCAGCGCTCCAGCCGGTCGGCACGCGCAGGTTGCGGACGGCTCCGGTGCGCGTATCTAGCAGGCGCAGGGCCGGCGCACCGCCGGTGCCGGCGCGTTGCACGCCGTAGATCCGCAGGCCGTCGGGGCTGAGGAAAGCGCGCTCCACCGGCGCTTCAAAGCTGAGGGCCGGGCCGAGCGTCAGGCTGCTGCTGTCGAGCGTGGCGATCCGCCCGCCGCGCGCCACCACATAGAGGCGCTGGGCCGCGCTGTTGAGCAGCACCGGCACGGGAGCCAGCGTGTCCAGCGTTAGGCCGCTGAGGTTGAGGGCGGTTTCGCTGCCCTTTTGCCCGCTCGCGGCATCGAATGCCGTCAGCAGGCCGCGCCCGTCAGCCCCGGCGCTGATCACCAGCAGGCGCTGCGTGGCGGGGTCCACCAGGGCGGGCTGGGCCAGGGCCGGGCCGCTCACATCCAGCCCGCCGGTATAGACCAAGCCATGCGGCACTGGAGTCGCGGTGGCTGTGGCCGTCGCCGTGGGAGTGACGGTCGCCGTGGCGATGCGCGTGGCGGTCGCGCGTGGCACGGTCGCCGTCGTTGTGGGTGCGATGGCTGGGGGCGTGGGGAGCGTGGTCCCCGGTCCGCCGGCCGC
>JALYUO010000491.1 GCA_030853735.1 Chloroflexota bacterium | reverse complement strand
GGGTGAGGGAGAAGCAGGCACCCCCGGCGGGGCGGTTTTCGGCCCAGATGCGCCCACTGTGCAAGCGCACGATTTCGCGGCTGATGTACAGCCCCAGGCCGCGCCCGCCCTTCAAGCGCGCACCCTGGCCGCGATAGGCGCGCTCGAAAATGCGCGGCAGATCCTCCGGCGCAATACCGCTGCCCTGATCACAGATCGCGATCACCGCCTGTCCATCCGCCTGCGTCAGGCGGATCGCAATCAGGCCACCCGCCGGGGAGTAACGGATCGCATTCGTCAGCAGATTTTGCAGCACTTCGGCTAGGCGGTCGGCATCGCCGGAGACCAGGCAACGGTCCGGCACGGCAAGGCGGAGGGTATGGGTGGGGGTCGTGGTCTGCGCGGCCTCCACTTCGGTGTGCAGCAGCTGGGCTACGTCTACCTCCTGGTGGATAATGCTAAAGGTGCCCGCCGCCAAGCGCGTCACATCCAGAATATCGTCCATCAGCCGGCGTAGCTGTTCACTCTTCGCGTCAATAATGCCCAGCGCCCGCGCCACATAGGCCGTATCGCCCTGCTGCAGGCGGCGGGCCGCCAGTTGGCTGTAGCCTTTCATGGCCGCTAATGGATTTTTCAGGTCGTGCGCGAGGAGTTCAATAAAGTCATCACGCTCCAGGCGGGCTAGGCGCTCGGCTTCCAGGCGGCTGAGGTCGCTGGTCAGTTCATTGTGGTGCAGCGCCAAGCTGAGGCGGCGGGCGATCAGATCCTGCACGGCCAGATCATCGGCGCTGAACGCGTCCGGCTGCGTGCCGGCACAACACAACACGCCGCGCGGCTCCCCGGCGACCGTAAGCGGGCTATACAGCATGGAACGCAGGCCCAACTCGGTTGCCAACGGCGGGTAAACGCGCGGATCGCTGGGCGCATCCCCAACCAACGCCGACTCGCCACTGCGGAACACCTGGATCATTAAGTCTGCGGTGGTACAGGGCAGGATGTCGAGGCCCAGTTCCTTTTGCCGTGCGCCCAGCGCGGTTTGGCTGACCCCAAACGAGACCAGCGCATCGCGCTCCGGGTCGTAGAGCATCACGTCCACTTTTTCGACTTGCAGCACTTCGGCCACGCGGTCCGCCACGGCGGTGAGGACGGTGTGCAACTCCTGGCTGTAGTCCAAGCCCGACACATAGCGCAGCAAATCGATCAGGCGGGTGCGCCGCGCCTCGCGCCCAACGCTGCGGTTCGTCTCAATTGCCAGCGTCGCCAAGTCGGCCAGAACCAGCAGCAACAGCCGGTCATCGGTAAAGTCGCCCGCTGTGGTGCAGCCCGCCGCCAGCACGCCGACCACCCGCCCACGTACTTCCAACGGCAGGAGCAGCAACGCCGTCAAGCCGGGGCCATGCGGGACCAGGGACCCAAACCGGCCCTCGCCCGTCGGTTCGCGTAACAGCAGCGGGCGGCGGGTTTGCACCACCCAGCCTTCGGCGCTGCCGGCCAGCGGCACCTGCACCGCCGCCGGATCGGTGGTGCCCAGCCCGTTGACGGCCGCCCCCACCAAGTACGTGCCGGCGCGCAGCAGCACATACGTCTCGCTGACGGCCAGCAAGCTACCCACCCGCGCCACCACCAAACCGAGGATGTAACTCAGGGGTCGCCCGGCTTCAATCGCGTCGGTGATCGTCTCCAGTTCAAACGTAGCGGCGAGGGCAGCGGAGTCCGCCGCCGTTAGGGAGTCCATCGGTAACTCAGGATCGGGCGGGACAGGCATAACGAATCCTTTGGGCAGCGAGGTAGGGCGAGGAACTCGGTGCGGCAACGCAGCGCCGGCTGGGGCAGTTAAACCCATACCAGTGTACCCGCCGCCCCACGCCCTGTCAAATCCCCGCCTATCGCGGGCAGGGTGATTGCATTTAAATTGGCTCGGTGGAAGGGAGACGGGGCGACTAGAACTCGCCGCTACCGCTACGAAGCCTGCCTTCGCAGGCTGCGCTGGCCGGGCTGGGGTCGTCTGACGGTGATCACCTTCGGTGAACCCAGCAGGCGGAGCAATGCTTGCAGGTCAGCGGCATTGATCTCGTAGTCGGCGTGCGCTATACTCTCCCTACAGACCTTCCTTGCGTAAGGCGGGGTCAATGCCAATCCGTTCTTAGCCAAATGGTTCTCGTTACGCACGTCTGACTACACGATTCCGCAAAGAACCCAGCAAGCAAAGCCGAGCGACGCGGCTACCGCTATCGCGGCAGCACCCATTGTGCCCAGGCACGCCGCTATCGCCGGCGGGCGATAGCAGCGGCCAAAAGTCCGCCTGCGCCGGCAGGCTTCGTGGCGGTAGACGCGACTTGCGCCGCTGCCGCCGGGATGTACCAACTCAAGGAGGAGTTGCCTGTGTTACCTGAACCGTTTGTCGAATATGTGCGTGGGCCTATTGTCGAGTCGATCCATTACGGCGCGGCGGCGGTGGCGGATGCTACGGGGCGGCTCGTGCAGTTGGCCGGCGACCCAGATCTGGTGAGCTACTATCGCTCGGCCTCGAAGCCGATCCAGGCCGTACCGTTGGTCGAGTCGGGCGCGGCGGATCGCTTCGGCTTCACGCCCGCCGAAATCGCGCTGGTCTGCGGCTCGCACGGCGGCGAACCGATCCATGTGGCCGCCGCCGCGTCTATGCTGCGGAAGATCGGGCTGGGGCCGGAGTGGTTGGCCTGCGGGGTGCATCCGCCGTATGACCGGGCGGCGGCCCAGGCGCTGGCGGCAAGCGGCGTAGCGCCGGCGGCGATCCACAACAATTGCTCCGGCAAGCACGCCGGAATGCTGGCGCTGTGCGTGTTCCACGGCTGGGATCCGCACGGCTACGAGACCGCCGGCCATCCGGTGCAGCAGTTGATGTTGCAAACCGTGGCCGATTTCTGTGCTATCGCGCCCAGCGCCGTTGCCACCGGCACCGATGGGTGCAGCGTCATCACCTTCGGCGTGAGCATGACGCAGATGGCGGCCAGCTTCGCCCGCTTGGCCCAGCCGCCGGCGGAGTGGGCGGCAACGCGGCGCACCGCCTGCGCGCGCATCACGGCAGCCATGACCGCCCACCCCGCAATGGTGGCCGCGCAACAGGAACGCCTGGACACCGACCTGATGCGCGCTTTCGGCGGGCGGCTGATCGCTAAAGCCGGAGCCGAGGGGGTCTATTGCATGGCGACTTTGCCGCAAGACGGCAGCCCGGCGGTCGGCTTGGCGCTCAAACTGCTGGACGGCGACGAAGGGGGCCGCGCGCGCAATCCCGCCGTTATGGGCCTGCTGGACCAAGCGGGCTTGCTGGATGACCGCCTGCGCGCCGCCCTCGCTACCTATATTGAGCGCCCCATCCTGAACCGCGCCGGCCTGCACGTCGGCACTGTGCGCTCCGTGCTGCGCCTACGCCGCCGCGATCCGGGCCGCCACGTCGCCTGAGTGCGGAAACGTGAAACGTGAAACGTGATTACGATAGATGTAGGGGCGCTGCTTGCTGCGCCCGTGGCGGGTGCAAGGTCAACAGGCTGTAGCGGCGCTGCTTGCTGCGCCCGTGGCGGGTGCAAAACCGATTTACACAAAGGAGCAATAGATATGACAAGAACCACCTCAAAGGGCAAGTGCAGCTTCTGCGGTGGGGTGTTCGGCAAAGCGGCGATCAAGCGGCATTTAGCCGGCTGCCCGCAGCGCACGGCCCTGGTGGTCGGGGACACCACGACATCGCGCCGGCCCTTGCTGCAACTCCAGGTCGAGGGGCGCTACCTGCCGATGTATTGGATGCACCTCGAAATGCCGGCGACCATCACGCTGGACAGAGTGGACCAGTTTCTGCGCGACCAGTGGCTCGAATGCTGCGGTCATCTGAGCGTGTTTCGCATCAACGGCACTTCCTACATGGATCGTGTGGAAACGATTTGGGACATCGGCGACCACCAAATGGACGGGATACCCGTGACCCAAGTCGTGCAACCGGAGCAGAAATTTTACCACGAGTACGATTTCGGTAGCCCGACGGAACTGACCCTCCGCATCGTCGGCGAGTATAGCGGCCCGGTCAGCCCTGAAGACATCGCCATTCTCGCGCAGAACGAGCCGCCGGACATCGCCTGCGACGAGTGCGGCCAACCCGCGACGCAGCTCTGCACCCAGTGTATAGGTGAGGACACCGGGCGTTTTTGTGAGCAACACGCCGCCGATCATGCGTGCGGCGAAGAGATGTTGCTGCCGGTCGTCAACTCGCCCCGCTGCGGAGTCTGCGGCTACGAGGGCTAGGGGGCCGGGGGC
>JALYUO010000474.1 GCA_030853735.1 Chloroflexota bacterium | reverse complement strand
CGGTTCGCAAAATGGCGCAGCCCACGGGCAATGTTTGGCGCACCGCCCGCGCGGAGCACTCCCAGCGCGGTGTTGCGTAGCGCCGCCAAGACTGCTGGCCCATGCCCGCTCCACACGCGACACGCATCTTCCGCAAAGGTCCCGTCGCGCACCCAATGAACCCGGTTCTCGATTTCTCAATGCCGCCGCCACAGTTGCAGCAACTGCTGGGCAGTCGCCCGCTCTGGGTTGCGCGACGTGATCACATACGCTACCGCGCTCCGTATCCGCCCCGTGCGCTTGTCCGTGACAACCCGTGGCCGTTCCAACACCTGCGCCCGGCCCGGCCACGTACTATAGCCGACCAGCGCCGTCGAGGCTTGCAGCGCCCGCTCCTCGATCCGCCCGCCGACCAACCGCGCTTCATAGGCTTCCTTGATGGTGTCCGCCAGCAGCGTCCGTGCGGTAAACACGTCGCGCACATCGGCCGCGAACGTCGGCTGGTTCTCCTTGACCGCCAGTAGGTAGTCGCCCCCGCCGGCGACAATGGTGGCGGCAATCTCGCGTTGGGTGAGGAGGGCAGCGGCGGTAATCACCCGCTCGGTTACAATGAACCCAGCCAAGAGGGTCGGGGCGACCGTAATCTCGTTGGTTTTGCCGGCCACGGCCTGTTGGGCGAGGACGCTGCCCCACTCATGCGCCACGGCACTCAGCAGATTCTGACCGGGCACCCCCGCATGAGCACTGCCACGCAGGGTCTTGCCGGCGAGCGCGCGACCCGCGCGGGGTGGCGGAGTCGCCGCGCGGGGGGCCAGGGGCGTGAGGGTGGCGAGTACCGCCCGCGCCCAGTGGGTCAAGGCGGCTTCCAGGGCCCCGATGTCGAGGGCGGCAAAGACGCGACTCAGGGTCGCTTGCGCGGGACCGGTGGGATGGGTTAAGCCCAGGCGGGTCCGCAGGGCGGGCGCGCAATCGGCAAGCCAAGCGGCAAGCGCCGCCTGGGAGGAGCAGCCACAGAGCACCGCAGCACAGGCCACGGGCAGGATGGCGGGCAGCGTATGGCGCAGCCCATGGGCATGGCGGCAATCGGGTAAATCCGCTAGAATAGGGGCGAGTGGGGGCACAGTAATGTCCATGGCGGTCTCCTTTACGAACGGGCGGATCAGAGAGCCCTATTGTAAAGCAGACCGCCACTCTTTGCTTGGGACAATGAATAGCCCCTGGGGAGTCAGACCGGCGCGTGGTGCGGCGTAGTCGTGGCGGGATAGTCACTCTAGCGACTCCTCCTCTCCCTTCAGGAGAGGGGGTTGGGGGGCGCGGGCGGGGGCGCGCCGTGTCAAAGGGCGGGCCGGGGGCAGGGCGACGAGATAATACAGCAGGAACAACAGGAGCGGCAGCCGCCAGTAGAAAAACTGGGTCTGCACGTTATTGAAGGCCAGAGTGACACCCGTCGCCAGTGCCGCCCAACGCAGCGCGTCCGCCGCCGTGCGAATCAGCAGCGTTGCCGCGATCAGCACGATCAGCAGGAGCGGTACAAAGATCCCGCCGGCGATCTGCCCGGCGGCGGTGAGCGAGAGACCCCGCAACGCCACAATCTGCGCGGCGATGCTCTCGTTCCATTGCGGCGTGCCGAGCATGGGATCGGGTAGATAGGCGAGGTGGTTGGCAATGGTCGCGTCAATAAAGGCTTTGGGCGACAGCAAGGCCAACGGCACCACCAGGAGCGCGGCAAATCCCGCCTCGGCCAGCGGCGGCAACCAAAGCCGGCGCGGTAGCGTGGCGATCAGCGCCCCGATCCGGCGACTCCCGGCCTGCCACTGGGTCCACAGTGCGGCCCGCAGCGGCTGTAGCAATAGGATACCCCAGGGCACGGCGAACAGAAAGCCGTATTGCTTGGTGCCGAAGGCCATGGCCGCCGCGCAAGCCGACCCAATCAGCCATTCGCGGCGGTAGAGCCACACCGCCAGGGCGATCCAGAACAGCAACAGGAAGTCGAGTGCGCCGAGCCGTAACGGCACCTGGAAAGCCGGCACAAACAGCAGCCAGCCCGCTGCCAGTGCCCGCGCACTCCAGAGGGTGAGCGTGTCGCGCGCCAGCAGATAGATCAACACGGCGCAACCCAGATCGGCCAGCCCCAACCCCCAGCGCACATTGCCCAGCAGGTAGAAGGGGATTTCGGCCAACAAGCTGCCGGGGAAGTAGCTATACGCGGGATAATTCTGGATGCCTGGCTGGTGCTGATAGACCCAGGTGTAGACCTGGGTGTAGGGGTTGCGCCCGTGCAGCAGGAAATCCACGCCCTGGCTGGTCGCCCAGAACACGTCACTCTGCGTCGGGCGCAAAATCCAATCCATGCGGGCCAGTGCGCCGAGCGGCCAGACGAGCAGCCAGAGCAGAGGGGCCATCCGCTGCCAGGGGATGAGGGCCAGCACGATCAGCACCAGATTGGCGAGCAGATAGAGGTTGATGTTCGGGATCGTCTTATAGGCCGTGTCGTAATAGACAAACATCTGTCCGATCAGCAAGACCAGCAGGGCCAGCCGGAATCTATCGGCAGCAGGGAGAGTAGCAGTCATCGTCTTATCATAGGCGAATAGCCGGCGGCGTGTCAAACCGCCCGCGCTGGGCCTTGCGTGGCGCGGGGGCCGGATTATGGGCGCGTAACCGTAATCGCCACATCCTGGCGTGGGGTCTGCGGGTCGTTGGCGAGCAGGGCCAAATGGTGCGTCTGCGCGCCGGAGCCACTATCGGCGGCAGGATCATAGGCGAAAATCAGGTGCGTGCGGCTGCCGCTGGGCAGATTCCCCGCTTCGGCGGTCACCACTAGGCACGCACAGTCGGTCAGCAAGGCGCGCACCTGCAACGGGCGTGCGCCGACATTGCCCAAGATCAGCGCGCGGGTCACGACCCCGGTGGCGGCGACCGTGCCGAAGTCCAGGCTATCCGCCGACACGGCGAGTTGCGGTTGCGGGATCTGCGGCGGGATGGGTGGTGGCTTGTCCAGCGTGTTGGTGGTGGTAAACACCGATTGCAGCCCTGCCGTGGTCGCAAAAGGGCCGTTGGTCAGCGCATCGGGCGCAGAGGCGGTCACGGTAGCGAACGGCCCCATCGAGGCCAACACCGCAGGCACTTCGAGCGTCGCGGTCGGCGGCAGGGCGGTCGCGGTGGCCGCCAGTTCGACGCGGCTCTGGTTGTTGAGGCCGCGCAAGCCCCAGACAAGAGCCCCAAACAGCAGGATGAACGCGGTGGCCCCGGCGATGAAATAGAGGCTGAAGCGGTCAGGATCGCTCGCTCCGCGCCGGGTCTGGGGCGTGGCGGCGCGGCGGGCAGGCACAACCGGCGTGGGCTTTTTCGCGCCCGGCGCGGGAGCTGGGGCTTTGCCGGCGGGTGGTTTCGGATCAGGCATAGATCGGCGGGTGGCTCCCTCTCTGTCGCTAACGACGGCCGGCACTCCGGCGCATCGTGGCCCATTATACCCCAAACCGACCTAACCCCCAACCCCCTGCCCTAAAGTAACTGTTCAGGATGAGGGCAAAAGAATTGCGTCCCCACCGCCGAGCAGGGTCAGACAGGCGGCCAAGGGGTTCTCCCCCCGCCGTTCCCAGGTCGCAAACAAGCTCTGCAACCCCAGGCGCGTGG
>JALYUO010000466.1 GCA_030853735.1 Chloroflexota bacterium | reverse complement strand
CACCCCCATCGCCGGCGGCCAACTGATCGTCAACGGCGGCTTCGAGAGTGGCAGCAGCCCGTGGGTGCAGGCATCCAGCGGTGGCTACAGCATCGTAGACACCATCCGCCCGCACACCGGCAGCTATAGCGCCTATCTCTGCGGCTACAACGGCTGCTCCGACTCGATCTACCAGACGATCAGCATCCCCGCTGGGACCACCAGCGCCACCCTGACCTATTCCTGGTATATGGCTACGCAGGAAACCTCGCACGCCTATGATTACCTGTATGCCCGCGTCCGCAACAGCAGCGGCAGCACCCTGGCGACGCTGCAAACGATCAGCGACGGCAGCGCGGCCAATGCCTGGCAAAGCGCGAGTTTCAACCTCAGCGCCTATGCCGGCCAGACGGTGCAAATCGCCTTTGTCGGCAGCAACGATTCGTCCAACAGCACCGATTTCTTCATAGACGATGTGGCGCTGAGCGTGCGCTAACCGGTAAGCAGCGCCGAACGCAGCGCATAGGGATCAGGCACCTGCGCCTGATCCCTATTTTGCCCAACAGCGTCGGAATCGTACCATCCCGGCGGTGTTTTTCCCTTTATTTTGTCATCATTTTGGTATACTTAGACCACATCTATTACAGCCCGCCCGTCGGAGGTCGGCGGGACCGCCGGCGCTCAATGTTAGGGTGCAACGCGGCTCATGCTGCCGGCTGTCTGTAGATACCGTGGCTCGCGATTGTTTCGTTTTAATCAGAAGGAGATTGGATAATGATCCGTTTTTCACGTCGTACTACCCTGCGTAGTGGTACACGACCGGCCCGCACGGCCCTGCTGCTGGTCGCGCTACTGATTGTAGGTGCGCTGGGTGCAAGCTGGAGCCGGGCCGCAAACCCGCCCGGCGGCACCGTGTCCCCCGGCAACCCTGCTATGTGGACCGGCACGACGGCCGGTGCGGCCACCGACCCCAGCACCTGCGTCTATGGGTCCAATTGTGATAAATACGCCCTCCTAGTGCAAAATCCGGGCACCAATAAGCTGACGGTGCGGATTGATTGGACCACGCCCGGCACCGATTTGGACCTCTATCTGTGCCAGGGCACCGATGCCGCGCCTTGCACCACGCAAGTAGCCGTGTCGGCGACCAGCGGCGGGCAGTCGGAAGAGATCCAGGTCAATGGCCCGCCGGCGGGCAACTATTATGTGGTCGTCGTCAACTTCGCCGGCGGCACCACCTACAACGGCATGGCGACCCTGAACCCGCCGGCGGCGGCCACAGCTACGCCCACACCCCTGCCCGGCTTTATCGCGCCGCGCTATGAAAACTACCCTGCGCCCGACGGCAAGGCGACCGATGCCGGCGAACCGTCTATCGGCTCGAATTGGCGCACCGGCAACATCCTGTTCCAGTCGTATCTGGACACCTACCGCATCAGCCTGGACACCTGCTCCTCGCCGGCGGTGGCGACTTGGGACCAGACCCGCGCGCCCACCTCGCAACAGAGCCTCGACCCGATCATGTTCACCGATCACACCACGGGGCGCACCTTTGTCTCGCAACTGGCCGGCACCACCAGCCTCTCCTCGTTCACCGATGATGACGGTATGACCTACACGCCCAGCCAGGGCGGCGGCATCGCGTCGGGGGTAGATCACCAAACCATCGGCGGTGGCCCCTTCGCGCCGGCGGTCATCACGGCGACCGGCACCTATACCCACGCCGTCTACTACTGTTCGCAGAATATCGGCGACGCGCAGTGCGCTCTCAGCCGCGACGGCGGTATGACCTATGGCGCGGCGGTGCCGATCTATACGATCAACCAATGCGGCGGGCTGCATGGGCACGTCAAAGTTGCGCCCGACGGCACGGTGTATGTGCCAAACAAGGGTTGCACCGGGCGACAAGGCGGCTCGGTTTCGACTGACAACGGTCTCACCTGGACGGTCTTCACCATCCCCGACAGCACACCGGGTAACACCGACCCCTCTATCGGCATCGGAGCCGATAACACCGTCTATGAGGGCTATCAGGCCACCGACGGCCACGCCCGCATCGCCGTCAGCCATGACCGCGGCCAGACCTGGAGCGGTAGCCAAGATGTCGGCGCGGCCTTCAGCCTGCAAAACATCGTCTTCCCGGCGGTGGTCGCCGGCGACAGCAACCGGGCGGCGTTTGCCTTCCACGGCACGCCCACCGGCGGCAACTACCAAGACCCCGCATTCGCCGGTATCTGGCACCTCTATATCGCCCATACCTATGACGGCGGCGCGACCTGGCACACCGTAGATGCCACACCGACCGACCCGGTGCAACGCGGCTCGATCTGCACCGGCGGCACCACCTGCGGCAACGACCGCAACCTGCTCGACTTTTTTGACATTGTGGTGGACCACGAAGGCCGCGTGCTGGTCGGCTATGCCGACGGCTGCATCGGCGGCTGCGTCAACGGGCCGCCCAACACCTTCAGCGCGCTCGGCACCATCGCGCGGCAGTCGGGCGGCAGAGGGCTGTTCGCGGCCTACGATGTGCCGGAGCCCAAAGTGCCCGGCGCGCCGCTGGTCACGGCCACGCTTAACGCGCTCGGCACGGCGGTGCGGCTCGCCTGGCCTGCCCCCGACAACGGCGGCAGCCCGATCACTGGCTATCGGGTCTTCCGTGGCACCACGCCCAACAACATCACCTTCCTGGCGGCCACACCCACGCCCGGCTACACCGACAACAATATCATGGCGGGGACGACCTACTACTATCGCGTGACGGCCGTCAACGCGGTCGGCGAAGGCGCGTTCTGCCGCACCGTCACCGCAACTATCGCGGTTGTGCAAAATCCCTGTCTGCTGCCGGGCTATAAGGTCGCCGATGATCCCGCCGGCGATCAGGTCGGCGCGCCGGCCAATACCGATCTCGACTTCGTGGATTTCCATGTGGCCGAACCGTATTACGCCGATAATTCGCAAAAACTGGTCTTCACGCTGAAAATGAGCGACCTGACGACGATCCCGCCGAACCGTCGCTGGGCGATCATCTGGAACTCGACCAACCCGATGAGTGACACGCGGCGCAGCTATGTCAGCGCGAGTTCGAATGCCGGCGGAGCCGGCGCGGTCACGTTCGACTATGGGCGCGTCGAAGACACCACCAATATGCCCACCAGCCTCGGCCCGGCGGACCCCAGCAGCAGCGTCAGCGCCACCGTGTCGGGCACGATCACCATCGTGATCGCTAACAGCGCCATCGGCAATCCCCAGGTGGGGCAAACGCTGGCCGGCATGGATGCGCGCAGCTTTGCCGCACAAGGCAACGGCAGCTTCACCAAGAGCGGGGCGGCGGACTCGACCATCGCCACGTCTTACACGCTGGCGGGCAACGCGGCCTGCGCGCCCCTGCCTACCAACACGCCCGTGCCGATTCGCACCAACACCCCCGTGCCCGTGCTGACCAACACTCCCGTGCCCGTCGGCAGCGGCACGCCCACCAACACCTCGGTGCCGATAGTGACCAACACGCC
>JALYUO010000458.1 GCA_030853735.1 Chloroflexota bacterium | reverse complement strand
GCCCCCTACTCTAGCCCGCGTAGGCGGGCTTCGTAGCGGTAGCGGCGAGTTCCAGTCGCCTGTGTTCCTTTCGCTGCAATCACCCTGGCTAGCGGCGCGAACGAGGCGACAAGTGCCGCAAAACATGGTACAATAGTATGATTCGGCTTATCATCTAACGCAGGATCAGAGGGTCAGAAGTCATTAGAGGAGTTTTTGGTTGGACAGCACGCTGGGTCATTTAGCGATTATCGCACTCTTAGTCTTAATCAACGCCTTTCTGAACGCGGCAGAGATCGCCGTCATTTCGGTGCGGCGCGCACGCATCAAGCAGTTGGCCGATGACGGCAACCCGGCGGCGCGGCGCGTGCAACGGTTGCTCCAGAATCCGCGCCGCTTTATCGCCACAGTGCAGGTCGGCGTGACCCTGACCGCGTTTTTCGCGTCGGCCTTTGGCGCGGTCAGCCTCGTGGCGGGCGTTCGCAACCTGCTCGAAGGCGCGCCTTTGCGCTTGGACCCCGCCACTTCCGATACGGTCGCCTTCATCTTTGTCACCGTGGCCGATGCCTTTGTCGTGCTGATTTTCGGCGAATTGGTGCCCAAAACGCTGGGCATCGAACGCGCCGAAGCGATTGCCTTGCGGCTATCCGGCCCGGTGGGCGTGATGTCGCGCTTGTTGCGCCCGGTCGTTGCTTTTCTCACCGGCACCACGAACCTAATAGTGCGCTTGCTGGGCGGCAGCCAGCGCGCAACTTTGCCCAGCATCAGCGAAGCCGAAATTATGACGATGGTTGAGACCGGCGGCAATGAGGGTGTGGTCACGGCCAGCGAACAGGAGATGATCCGCAACATTTTTGAGTTCACCGACCGCCGCGTGAGCGAGATCATGATGCCGCGGCCCGATATGTTTGAGCTATCGGCGGATATGTCGGTGACGGAGGCCGGGCCGCACGTCCGCAAATCGGGCTATGCTCGCATTCCCATCTATCAAGATGACCGCGAGAATATCGTCGGCATGGTCTTCGCCAAAGATGTGCTGGGCGCGTATATAGACGGGCGCACCGCCGACCCGCTGAAAGCCATCGCCCACCCGCTGGTCTTTGTGCCCGAAACCAAGCTGGTCGGCGAACTGCTGCGTGAATTGCAGCGCGGGCGGCAAAACATGGCAATCGCCGTGGACGAGTTCGGCGGCGTGTCGGGCCTCTTGACGCTGGAAGACCTGCTGGAAGAGATCGTGGGCGACATTCAAGACGAGTTTGAACACGAAGAATCGCCGCTGGAAGAATTGGGGCCTGGGGAACTGCGCGTCGCCGGCAACCTGTCGCTGGCCGACATTGTCGAGTGGCTCAAACTCCGCATCCGCGACGTGGATCTGGATAGCACGGTGGCCGCGCTCATCCTGGAACAGCAGGGCCGCATCCCAGACCCCGGCGATGAGATTCTCTGGCACGACATCCGCTTCACGGTGGCCGCGATGGATCGTCGCCGCATCAGCAAAGTCCACGTCAAGTATGAAGGCCCGCCCGTCGAAGACCCCGCCGACGAGCGCGTGGAGGCCGCCCCCCTCCACTAGCGTGACCAGAATGGAGAACTCCCGCAATGCAACAATACGTCCGGTTCGTGGTGCGCGGGGTTGGCGTACTCCTGCTGCTGGCGGTCGCGCTAGGGGCCGCCGGGTTGTCGGTGCAGGCGCAGAGCCTGCCTGCCGCTACGGGGAGCGATAGCGTGACCCTCAGCGCGGGCAGCTATCACACCTGCGGCCTCCAGCCCAATGGCAGCGTGGTCTGTTGGGGCGATGATTTCTCTGGGCAAGCCACGCCGCCGCCCGGTTTCTTCCGCAGCGTGAGCGCGGGCTTCTTCCACAGTTGTGGGCTGGGGGCCGACGGCACGCCGCTGTGCTGGGGCGACAACAGCTTCGGGCAAGCGACCCCGCCGGCGGGCGCGTTTACCGCCGTTAGCGCGGGAGCCTACCACACCTGCGGCCTGCGCGCCGCCGGCACCCTCGCCTGTTGGGGCTACAATGATGACGGGCAAGCCGGTCCACCGAGCGGCCTGTTCAGCGCCGTCAGCGCGGGCAGCTATCACAGTTGTGGCCTGCGCGCCGACGGCACTCTTGCCTGCTGGGGCCGCAACACGGATGGGCAAGCCAGTCCGCCCGCCGGCCTATTCCGTACCGTCAGCGCGGGCGGCGCGCACAGTTGCGGCCTACGCGCCGACGGTACCCTCGCCTGCTGGGGCGACAACAGCCTGGGCCAAGCTACTCCGCCGGCCGGCCTGTTCAGCACCATCAGCGCCGGACGCACCCATAGCTGCGGCTTGCGGGCCGACAACACCGCCGCCTGCTGGGGCGACAACTTTTATGGGCAAGCCACGCCCCCGACGGGCCCGTTCAGCGCCCTCAGCGCCGGACGCTTGCACAGTTGCGGCCT
Organism: Chloroflexota bacterium; assembly: GCA_030853735.1. Taxonomy (GTDB): domain Bacteria; phylum Chloroflexota; class Chloroflexia; order QHBQ01; family JAICKM01; genus JAICKM01. The sequence goes on along the minus strand of JALYUO010000458.1, from coordinate 227 downwards.
GCGACCCAACGGCTTGCCGGTCTGTTGGGGCGACAACAGCTATGGACAGCTCACCGCGCCGGCGGGTCTGTTCAGCCTGCGGCAGGTCGCAGCGGGGGATTTCCATACGTGCGCGCTCGATCCCACCGGCATACCGGCCTGTTGGGGCAAGGACGATTACTTACAAGCCTATCCCCCAAACGAAGTTTTCACAGCAATCACCGCCGGCGACCAGCATAGTTGCGGCC
>JALYUO010000445.1 GCA_030853735.1 Chloroflexota bacterium | reverse complement strand
CGCAAAACTCTGCGCCGCACTCGTTATCGTTCAAGCGGTTGCGCCGGCCCGCCGCTTGCGGTATAATGGCGATTGTGCGCCGCGTGGGGCGGGCGGCACTGGAGCGGAGCGGGAGGCGAGACGCGCGGCATGGCGGAATATCTGACGACGATTGGCCTGGAGGTTCATGCCCAACTCCGCACGGCCAGCAAGATGTTTTGTGGCTGCCCGGCGGAAACGCACGGAGCCGCCGCCGCCGGTCCCAACACACTCACCTGCCCCATCTGTCTGGGGATGCCCGGCACCCTGCCCACGGTCAACGCGCAGGCCATCGAACTGGGCCTACGGACGGGCTTGGCGTTGCATTGCACCATTAGCCCGTTCAGCAAGTTCGACCGCAAAAACTACCATTACCCCGACCTGATGAAGGGCTACCAGATTTCGCAGTACGATCTACCGCTCGCCACCGACGGCTGGTTGGCGGTGCCGCAGGCCGATGGGCCTAGGCGTGTCGGCATCATTCGCGTCCACCTCGAAGAAGATACGGCCCGCCTGCTGCATCGCAGCGAAGCCGAAGGGCCGGTCTCGCTGATTGACGTGAACCGCGCCGGGGTGCCGCTGATGGAGATCGTCAGCGCACCCGACATCACATCGCCCGCTGAGGCCGTGGCCTATCTGGTCGAATTGCGCCGCATCCTCCAGTATATCGGAGCCTCCAGCGGTAACATGGAAGAGGGATCGTTCCGCTGCGATGCCAATGTGTCGGTGCGCCCAGTGGGGCAGCAGGCGTATGGCACACGCACCGAGATCAAAAACATGAACTCGTTCCGGGCGGTGCGCCGGGCGCTGGAGTACGAAGTGGTGCGCCAAATCGCCGTGGTCGAAGGCGGCGGGCGCGTGGTGCAGGAGACACGCGGCTGGTCGGACGAGCGTGCCGCCACGGTGAGCCAGCGCAGCAAAGAAGAGGCGCACGACTACCGCTATTTCCCCGAACCCGACCTGCCGCCGCTGACTTTTACGCCCGCGCGCATCCAAGCCGTAGCAGATGCCTTGCCCGAACTGCCCACTGCCCGCCGCGACCGCATGGTGGTTGCCTACGGCCTGTCGCGCGACGACGCTGACCTGCTAACCGATGCCCGCCCAGTGGCCGATTATTACGAAGCCGCCGTCGCCGCCGCGCAGAACGGTGGCTCCGCCCGCCCAGAGCAAGCGCGCAGCCTCGCCAATTTTGTCATCCACGATCTGCTCAAACAGGTGCCGGAGCCGGCGCAGATCGGCACGCTGCCCTTGCCGCCCAGCGGTCTCGCCGAACTGAGTATGCTGGTCGCAGAGGGCGTGATCACCATCAGCCAGGCACGCGCATTGGTGCCCGACTTGGCCCAGAGCGGCGACAGCCCCCGCCAAGTGGTGGCTGCCCGTGGCCTCGCGCAAATCCGCGACACGGATGCGCTGGACAAGGCCGTGGCCGAGGCCATCGCCGCCAACCCCAAAGCCGTGGCCGACTACCTGAGCGGCAAAGCCAGCGCCGCCAAGAGCCTGATCGGGCCGGTGATGCGGGCCACGGGCGGCAAAGCCAACACGCAACTCGTGCAGGCGATCCTGCAAACCCAATTGGACGCACTGGCGCGGCAACGCGCTGGAGATGACGCGCCGGGCGCACCTGCGCTCTGATCAACTACTCAATTCGTGTCACCACTCAATGATGAGGAGGATTCAACAGAATGGATACTACGCAGGTCAAAGTGGACCATGCTCAGACCAATGGCGCAAGCGCCGGTAGCGATAAATCCAACCCGTTTCTGGTCGCCCAGCAGCAGATCCGCATCGCCGCCGATCTGATCAAGCTGGATCCGGGCATGGAGGCCATTTTGCGCGTACCGGAGCGCGAATTGCACGTCCACTTCCCAGTCCGTATGGACGACGGCAGCATCCGCGTGTTTGACGGCTATCGGGTGCAGCACAGCACGGCGCGCGGCCCGGCCAAAGGTGGTATTCGCTTCCACCAGGATGTTTCGATTGACGAGGTGAAGGCGCTTGCCACCTGGATGACCTGGAAATGCTCGGTGGTGGACATCCCCTACGGCGGCGGCAAGGGCGGCATCATTGTCGATCCCAAGCAGTTGTCGCTCGGTGAACTGGAGCGCCTGAGCCGCCGCTTCATCACCGAAATCCAGGGCATCATCGGCCCGGAGCGCGACATTCCCGCGCCCGACGTGAACACCAACAGCCAAATTATGGCCTGGATGATGGACCAATATAGCCGCAACCGGGGCTACACCGTCCCTGGCATGATCACCGGCAAGCCATTGGCGCTCGGCGGATCGCTGGGTCGCAACGAGGCCACCGCGCGCGGGCTGCAATTCTGCGTGCGCGAAGCCGCGCAAGCCACCGGCATGAATCTGCACGATGCCACCGTGGTGGTGCAGGGCTACGGCAACGCCGGCAACATCGCGGCGCGGCTGCTGGCCGGCGACGGGGCCAAAGTGCTGGCCGTCAGCGACAGCCAGGGCGGCATCTACAGCAAGGACGGCTTCGATCCGATCCAGGCGCTGCGCTACAAGGAAGAGCATGGCACGCTCAAAGGCTTTGCCGGCACCGACGCGGTGAGCAATGCCGACCTGCTCGAAATCCCCTGTGACATCCTGGTGCCGGCGGCGCTCGAAGGCCAGATCACGGCGGCCAACGCGGATCGCATCCAGGCCAAGATGATCGCCGAAGCCGCCAACGGCCCGACCACGCCGGAAGCCGACCGCATCCTGCACGACAAGGGCGTGCTGATGCTGCCCGACATCCTGGCGAACGCCGGCGGAGTGACGGTCTCCTACTTCGAGTGGGCGCAAAACATCCAGGGCTTCTACTGGACCGAGGAAGAAGTGGACGAGCGCCTGCACCGCGTGATGGTGCGCGCCTTCAACGCCGTCTACGCAACGGCGAAGGAATACAATGTGGATATGCGGACGGCGGCCTATGTCGTGGCGATCCGCCGCGTGGCCGAAGCCGTGCGCCTGCGTGGGATTTACTAGGCGAGGGGTCAGGGGTCAGGGGTCAGGTATCAGGATTTAGGCTGACGGCTGATCGCTGACGGGTAGCGCACGTTACCGCATGGTCCCTCTCTGCCGCTGGGTGGAGAGGGACTTTTTGTGGGAGGGGCCAACTGCTTGTTAAGCACTTCCCTGATGTGTTATTATCTCCGCAATGGAGACGGTCAACGCCACCGGTAAGGGAGAGACGAGCGTGCAACTACCACTGTTCGGCGAGGAGTCTCTTTTACCCAGAGAACGCAGAAAAATCGGCACCGGAGCGAATGGAGCCAAAGATGCCGCCAGCCGCTATGTGGGGCTGAAAGCCAAACTTAACCTCGATCCACTCAACCAAAATTGGCGGGTGCTAGACACGCGCGATGTGAGTGGTAGCCCCACGAACCTCAACTACATAGACCTGTTTTCCGGTGCGGGTGGAATGTCCGTCGGCTTCCGGCAAGCGGGGCTGCACAAGATTTTCAGTGTCGAGGTGGACGCAGATGCATCCGCGACTATTCGGCGCAACTTCCCGGAAAGCACTCATTTCGAGGGGCCCATTGAAGCGGTGACTGATGCACTGCTCAATCG
>JALYUO010000436.1 GCA_030853735.1 Chloroflexota bacterium | reverse complement strand
GCGATCCAGGGCCGCCCCGCGAACCCTGATCCGTCTACGATAGGTGGGGAAGATTCGGGCTAGGTAGTCGCCGGCTGGGATCGCCCGCTTACGGTCTAGGGGCCACGGCCGCCGCCCATGCCGGAGCCTCTAGCGGCCCGCCGGCACCACCCGTGCCCGCCGCCGTCGCCCCGCCCGCGATTTGCCCGTCGCGTGCTTGCCTAGCGGGCCGACGGCCGGTTTTCCAGGTTAGCCCGGTGGGCGGTGGCGGCTTGGGCCCTACGGCCCCGCCAAATTTGCCCGGTGCACCAGACCGGCCGCCGGGTTGCGCCGGCGGGTCGCTCACATGACAAGGAGGGCCCTATGGGAAGACATCACCCGGCGGTGATCGTGGGGCTGGGGTGCGCCGCGATGGTCCTGAGCAGTTGTGGCGTATCTGCTCAGAAAAGGGGGGAAGGGCATGGAAGCGCGCAATCGGGTACAATCGGGGTATGTTGGACGAGATTGACCCGGCCGTTATTGCGGACCCTGCCGCCCGCGCGCTCCTCTTGCGCGTGCTGAATCTGGTGGACCAGCCGGCCAGGCAACTGCGGACCCACGCCGCCGGAATCCAACGCTTATGCGCTGCAATTGCGCGCCGCAAAGGCGCGCAAGGCCGCCCCCACATCACCCCCAGACGAAACCGCCGCCCGCCCGCTTTCGTCGGAAGCCGAACGCCGCACCTCTAAGCTGCGCCAGCCCCGCCGCAAACAGGCCCACCTCACCAGCACCCGCGCGGAACTCTGCCGGCTGGATCGGACCCTCCTGCCGCCCGCTGCCTAATGCAAAGGTTATGCGGACGTACTGGTGCAGGATTTACGCAGCGAGGGTGCGCCCATCCGCGTCCGCAATCGGACGGCGGCCCGAAAGCGGACGCGGGGTCTGCCTACAGATACGGTATTGCTTGTCAAGCGGGTCGCCCCCTCAATTGGGGATCAATTTTGCCGTTCGTCCAGCCACACATAGGGGGCCGCACCGCGTGTGTCGCGTGCGGCCCCCGCGCCGGCGCGCAGCCGCCCCTGTCCCAGCGGGCCTAACCCACGCGGGGGGCTACCGCTAGTTGGTCGCGGACTGGGTGCCGCGTTAGGCAGCGCGCGCCGCTTGCGCCTGCCTATAGGCCGGATCAAACGCCTGCTTTTTCGTCCCCAGCGCCCACAGCAGCCGCAACAGCGTGCGCGCCGCCGCGCACCGCGTCACCTGCACCGGCTTGCCCGCCGTCCGCACGCGCTCATGCACCGCGTTGATCCACGGATTCCACCGCGCCGCCCGCAAGGTCGCCCTATACAACGCCGTCCGTAATCGCGTGCCCGCCGTGCCCCAGGTGGGGCCGCCCGCGCCCACTCGTCCCCGCCCGCCAGGGCCGGGGCACCAGCCCGGCATATCCGCGCGCCTCCGCCCCATCCGCACAGGCCGTGAAGTTCAGCGTGGCGACCCCCACCCAGGCCGCCGTGATCAGCCCGACCCCCGGCACCGTCTGCAAGCGCACGATGCTGGCCGCCCAGCGGAAGAACCCTTTTCCGCAAATTCCGATCCAGATCAACCCCCTGCTGCTGGCCCGCTCCGTGGGGGTTCGCCAATGGTAGCAACGGCGCGGCAGAACCCTTTTCCGCGGCCCTTAACACGCCGGAGTCTGCGGCTGGCGGCCCGCCGGCTTCTGCTTTATAATATGTAGGACTTACGCAGTTGGCGCATTATGGGGTATAGTAAGGTTATGAATGCTCCCAAAGTGACCGATCTGGACTATATCGACTTCCTGGTGGCGGCTCCGCACGTCGTCACCTGTACAGAAGCGGCCCGCGTACAGCCCGTCGGTCCCCGCCGCGCCGCCCATGATGCCCTGACCCGTCTGCTGCATCGGCTGGAACCCGCCACCACCCCCTTGTGGGACGAAGCCCAACAGCATATTCGCCGCACGGACGGCTTGTTGATCGTCGATGACACCACGCTCGATAAGCCCTACGCGCGCCACATCGCACTGGTCCATCGCCATTGGTCCGGCAAGCATCATCGCGTGGTGGCCGGCATTAACTTGGTCACGTTGCTGTGGAGTGATGGGACACACCCCATCCCCTGCGATTACCGGTTCTACGATAAACCCGTGGACGGGCTGACCAAGAATGCCCACTTTCAGGCCATGTTGGCAACGGCCCACACCCGCGGCTTTCAGCCCCGCTTGGTCTGCTTCGATGGCTGGTACAGCAGCTTGGACAATCTCAAAGCGATCCGGGGCTATGGCTGGCAATGGTTGACACGCTTGAAGGCTAATCGCTTGGTGGACCCCGATGATACGGGCAATCGGCCGTTGGCCGAGACGACGATTGCCGCGCATGGCACCCCCGTGCATCTTAAAGGCTACGGCATGATCCTGGTATTTCGGATTGACACCCCCGACGGTGACACGGAATATTGGGCGACGAGCCACTTGGCGATGCAGCCGCCGGAGCGCAAAGAGCGGGCGGCGCAGAGTTGGAATATTGAAGTGTATCATCGCGGGCTCAAACAATTTTGTGGGGTGGAAGGGTGCCAAGCGCGGGCGGCCCGTGCCCAACGCAACCACATCGGCTGGGCGATTCGGGCCTTCTTGCGCTTAGAACACCAGCGGATCTGCACCGGGCAGAGTTGGTTTACGACGAAATTAGACATCATTCGCCCCGCCATTCAGCACTATCTGAGCCATCCCAGTACCATCCTATATGGCTTTGTCCAGCGCAGCGGCGGGCACAAGCGCGCAACTGCGTAACTCCTAA
>JALYUO010000430.1 GCA_030853735.1 Chloroflexota bacterium | reverse complement strand
ACCCCCTCTCCTACGAAGAGAGGGGGAGCTAGACGACCGCAGCCCCCCGCCTCCTGCCTCTTCGCTGGAGAAGCTAAGGCCAAGATCGTCTAACTCCCCCTCTCTTCGTAGGAGAGGGGGTTGGGGGGTGAGGTCGTCGCTCTCCCCCTCCCTTCGTAGGAGAGGGGGTTGGGGGGTGAGGTCGGCCCGCCACCACTCCAACGCCAAACAGGGCAGCAGCACCACGCCGAAGGGCCGCGTCCAGAGCGCAGCCGCGAGGCAGAGGCCGGCCACGAGCCAGCGCCGTTGCCCGGCGGCCACAAACATCGCCAACGCCAGCAGCAGGAACAGCCCTTCACTGTAGATAGCCCAGAAGAAAAACGCAGTGGGAAACACGGCCAGGGCCAGAGTCGCCGCAGGGGCGAGGGCCGGGCTGTACTGATCACGCACCAGCCGGTAGAGCAGCAGCAGCACGCCGGCAAAGATCAGCGAGGAGAGCAGCACCCCGGCCACCAGATAACGTCCCCCCAGCACCGTGCCCAGCGCGCCCACCGCCCACGGGTAGAGCGGCAGGAAGGCCGTCGTGCCGTCGTCAGCGCGATAGCCGCCACTGGCGATTTGCAGATACCAGAGACCGTCCCAGTGCGCCCAGACCCCCACCAGGCGATCCCAGAGGGCGGGCGCGGGCGGCAGGTGGTAGGGAGCCGTGCCGCCGGGGGTGCGGCTGGGCAGCGATAGCCCGGCCAGCACGGCCAACAGGGTCAGGCCCAGGCGCAGCGCCAGCCAGACCGCCAACGGCTGCTCGTAGGCCTGGAGAAAGGCCCGCAGGCGGGCGGTGGCCTGCCCCCCTATCGCGTCACCTGTTGCAGGCAGCGCAACGCCGCTTCCACCTGCGCCTGCTCCTGCCCATAAGTCGCCCAGTCCCCCAGTTTGAGCGCGGCCTGGGCGCGTTGGTAGTGATCGAGCGCCGTGTTGCTCAGGGTTTGTGGCGTGCCGGCGCAGGCCGGCGCGGTGCCCGGTAAGACGGGAGGGGGCAGGGCCGGCGTGCCGGGCGGCGCGGTGCCTCCGGCGACGGGGGTGCTGTTACCCGACCCGCTGGGAGTCGGCTGTTGGGCCTGCGCGCGGAACATCGCGGCCAGCGCGCCGTTCAGGTCGTCGCCCATGCCGACCTGCCCGCCCGCTGAGGCGATCACACGTTTCAGCGCGGGCAAGGGGCTATTAGTCGCCTGCAAGAACAGCGGCTGCACCGACAGCACCGAGCCACCGAGCGGCAACACCAGCAGATTGCCGAGTACCACATGGCTACCGCTCTGGTTCCACAGCGTCAACTGGCTCGAAATCGCCGGGTCTTGGTTGATAAACGAACTGATCTGTTGCGGCCCATAGACCACCGTGTTCGAGGGGAAGCGGATCACGTCCACCCGCCCATAGTCGGGCGCATCGCCGCGCGCGGCCATCCAGGCGATCATATTGGGCTTGGAGGCTGGGGTGAACGGAACCATCAGCATGAACTGGAGACCCGTATCGCCCGGCAGGCGCATCATCGTGTAATAGGCTTCCAGCGTGGTGCTGCCGACATCGCTCTGACCGCTGGTGCTGCCAAACGGAACGTGCCACGCATCGCCCCGGTTATAGAACACCGCGGGGTCGGTCATGTGGAACACGCCGTACTGCTGGGCCTGGATGTTGAACAGTTGTTCCGGGTAGCGCAAGTGGGCCTGCAATGCCGCCGGCATGGTGCTGCCGTCCTTGAACAGCGTCGGGAAAATGCGCCGGTAGGTGGCGATCACCGGGTCGCCGGCATCCACCACATAATAGTCCATCGCGCCGGTATAGGCATCAATCACCACTTTGACCGAGTTGCGGATATAGTTGAGGGATGAGTCCCCTTGTGTATAGGGGGTCGAGTTGGGATAGCGGTCGCTGGTGGTATAGGCATCCTGGATCCAGTACAGCTTGCCGTCGGCGATCACGATGTAGGGATCGGCATCATAGGTCAGGAACGGCGCGACGCGCTGCACGGCCTCGTGAATGTCGCGGTGCAACAGCACCCGGCTGTCGGGCTGGATATATTCGGAGATCAAGAAGGTGAAATCGCCGAAATAGCTGGCAAGTTGCAGGCGATTGGTGAAGCCGCCGATCCGCACGCCGCCGGTGCCGGTGTAGGTCGTGGTCGCGTCGCCGCTACCGGCTGGGTAATCGAACTCTTTGGCGTTGGTGTTCACCACGACATAGTTATCCTCGGCCTCGCCAAAATAAATCTGCGGGCGGGTGACGGTCAGCGCCGGATCTTCGCTCACCACCGGCAGGTCGTGAACCAGGAAGTGCGGCTGGCCGGCATTCTCGATCTGATTGACCGGGCTGGCGACCACGCCATAGCCGTGCGTGAAGACCAGGTGCTGATTGACCCAACTGCGCGACTGGCTGGGCAGCGCGGCGCTGTTTAGTTCGCGCGCCGATATCATCACCTGCTCTTCGCCGCCGGCCAGCTTATAGCGGTCCAGGTCCACGCCGTTGAAGACATAGTAAGGCCGCAGCGACTGCAACTGGCCGTAGGTGTCGCGCAAGGGGCGGTAATCCCACAGGCGGATACTGCTCACTAGGTCGTTGTTGCTCTGCACATCGTTGGGATGGAGTTGCGCGGCCACCGGAGCCGGGCGCTCCTTGAAGCGGTCGAGGCCGAAAGCGGCGCGCGTGGCTTGGATGTTGTTGGCGATGTAGGGCGCTTCTTTGTCTTGCTCGGCAGGCGTGACGACAAAACTCTGTATGATGGTGGGGTAGATACCGCCGATCACTACCTGGGCGATGATCCAGGCTCCGACCCCCACCGCCAACGGCAGCAAGGCCCGCCGCCGCAGATTGACCAGCAACAGCAAGCCGATACCCAACGTGACCACGGCCAGGATTTGCAAGGCCAGCAGCCGCGCGTTGACATCGGTATACGACGCGCCATACAGCGCCTTGTGGTCCGAGAACAGCAGATCGTAGGTCTGGAACCAGTAGCCAACGGCCATTAGAACCAGGAAAACCACGCCCAGCGCGGTGCCGTGGGCCACCATGCGCGGGTCGGGGGCGAAGCGCCCATTAGAGATGAGCAGCGTGGGCCGCGTCGCATAGATCAGCCCCGCGCCAATCGCCGCGATAGCGATCAGGCCGATGCCCCAACCGCGCAGGAACTCGTAAAACGGCAACTCGAAGACGTAGAAGGCGATATCTTGCCCAAATATCGGATCGCTGCTGCCAAACGCCGTATGATTGAAGTAGGTGAGCAAGGTGCTCCACTCATCGCCCGCCGCGAAGCCCAGCAGCAGCGCCGCCACGACGATCCCCGCCATGATACCCAGGCGCAACATTCCAGGCGCAACAGAGAGCTGTTGGCCCGGAAACAGGTCGCGCGGCACCACGATGCGGCGCGCGATCAGCCAGTTGAGGGCCAGGAACAGCGCGGCGATCACGAAGCCGACGGCAAAGGTGCCGACCGCTGCGGTGATGCGCGTGCCGAAAACGTTTTGCAGGCCCAGGCTACCAAACCACTGCCAATCTACCGACATTTCGAGCAGCACGGGTCCCAGTAGGAACAGCAGCACGACCAGCCCGACTAGGCCGGCACAGCCGCCGGGAAAGCCGCCGCTGCGTGGAGCCGGTGGCGTGGGCGGACGAGCCGCCCCGCGCGTGCGTGCCTGCGCGCGGGCATCGGGGTCAAAATCGCTAATCGGTGTCGGTCGGCGGCTCATACGGTTAATCCTCTCCGAGTAGGGTGTCGAGTTCGGTATCTGTGGCAAGCGGGTTTAGCCCGCGTAAATGTTCACCGAGCAGAAGGCGCGCGTGACCGGGCTGCTCCCGCAGGCGGTCGGCGGCGGCCAGGGCGGCGGGCGGTGCCCAGCGCATCGTCAATTCCCAGACCCGCAGATCGAAGCCCGGTGTGGGTGGCGGGTTGAAGCGCGAACGCGGGCGGGCGGGGCCACGCGCCGGTCGCCAGTCGGCGGCCAATTCCGGCGCGCCGGCCACAACGATCAGCGCCCGTTCGAGTTCGGCCAGCGCCGCCGGGGTGTCGGCGATCAAGAAGCGTTTATGCTGGCCCAGGCCCAGGCGCATCTGCTGCACGGTCAGCGGCCCACGCACCTGGAGCAATTCGACCACGGCTTTGGCGGTAATACCATAGAGTCCACGGCTGTAGGCCAGCAACGGATCGCTGCCCGGCCCGCGCGCGAAGGCCCAGGCAAACACCGGCAGGCTAGTCAGGCAGCCGGCCTCCCAGCCCGGCACCACCCGCCCGGCAAACAGCTGCCGCGCGGCCACCGCCGCGCCCACCCAATGCCACGCCGCCGCCAGCGTCACGCCAGGGGCCAGCACCGCCGGCAGGCTCGGCCACGGCGCAGGAGCTGCCACCGGCAGCACCCCCAGCGCAGCCACGCAGCCCAGCAAATCCGCCGCCGTGGCGACTCGACCCTGCCAGTCGCTCGCGGCTCCCCCTTCAGTTTCCGTATCCATCATCAGCATTATATACGTAAGCGGGGCCGGGCGGGTAGCACCCCTTTCGATCCACGCAGGACACGTCGGGTCACGCTGGGTTAGGACAGATTCTGATCCCTGTAGGACGCTGGGTTCCCGCTATGCACAGCGCACTGTAAGTGTTCAGTGTGTGATCTGTAGCAGGCGGTCCCCGCATAGGGAACGCATACCCGAATAGAGATGCCCGCACCCGCCGCGTGGCCCGCGACCCCGCCGCCGGCACGCCCAGCAGTGTCCCCAGCATTCGGGTATGCGTTCCCTATGCGGGGACCGCCTGCCGCCCAGACTGAACACTTACAGCGCACTCGATGCTGGACAATTCTGCTTGCCTGGGTTATTATCTTTGATAAGCATGGGTTGAAACCCTCTAGTTAGTATTACAACGACGGTTTAGGAGGTATCCGGCTTGACCTGCGTCATTGCCCGGCGCTTGCTGTGCGAACGTTTCGCCCGCTCGTTGCGCTTCTGTGTCTCATGCAGCCAACTGATTAACTCCTCCTTTGTCCACTTCCGCTGCGGCAGCAACTCGCGTACCACCCGGCTCACCTGCGGCCGCGTGATGTGGAGCATCTTTTCCCCCCCAGTCCTGTTGCACCTGCAATAAGAACGCCCCCGCCAACAACCCCATCGTCATGGGGTGATACCAGCCAGCCCAACTGCGTATCTCATACTCCACCAAGCCCGCTTCGCTCTTGGTCAGCTCGATTTCCGTCTCGATGTTCCAGCGCGCCGCCTCCACTTGGCCCAGCTGCAACAGCGTCGCCGGGACTGGCGCGTTCGAGAGGCAGTACTTCACGTCGCTGCCATCCAACTTGCGCCGCAACAGCAGCCGGCACGCGCGCCCCGGCAAGTCGTCCCGGCATTCCCAGACCCGTTGGCGCTGGAATGGGTAGCGCCGCGGACCCTGCGCCCCTTCAGCTACTGTCAACGTGTGCCAAGCGCGCGGGGGCACGGCCGCCGCCACCATGGCGACCGTTTGCGGCGCTGAACTACTGGGTGGGCACCACGCGCCCCGACGGGCGACCCCACGCCGCCTCGGTGTGGGGAGTCTGGCGCGACCAGACGCTCTATTTTGAGGGCAGCCCCCACACCCGCCGGGGCCGCAACCTCGCCACCAACCCCGCCGTCACGGTGCATCTCGAAAACGCCGAGGAAGTAGTGATCCTCGAAGGCACCACCACGGACCTCACCGCCGTCGATCCGGTGCCGGCCGCGCAACTCGTCGCGGCCTATGCGCGCAAGTACAAAGCCACCAAAGACTACGAAGCCGATCCCAAGAACTGGGAAGGCGGCGGTCTCTATGCCGTCCCGCCCCAACACGGTCATCGCCTGGGCCGCCTTCCCCACCACCACCACGCGCTGGCACTTTAGCCGCCCATAAGGCCACGAAGGATGCGGGCGGTCACTGTTCAGTCGGTGGGCGGTCGGCTGGGCGGTAAGTAAGTCGTCGGGTGTAGCCGCGCACGGCTGTGCGCCGTACTCGTAGCCCGACTGTGGCTCCCACCCGGCAGACCGTCCCCGAATGCACAACAGATACCCGAATGGTGCCGACATCGGTGCGAGTGGCCGTGGCAAGGGCTGCTGCTAGCGGGTCAGCGGCCACCCGGCGCGTTAAAGGCAACGCCATTCGGGTATCTGTTGTGCATTCGGGGACGGTCTGTTGCCGCGCCACCAAACGGCGCACAGCCGTGCGCGACTACCCGCCGGCCCCTAATGTGATGCCGCCTGCCACTACAGACGGAACAGTAACCTGACAATCCTTTCGCGGGTAGCAGGAGTGGGGTATAATAGCTGGAATGAGCTATAGCACGGTCAGGATAAAAGGAGCCAAGCAGCCATGGACGAAGACGAGCTACTCGCCCGCATTGTCATCAATCCCGCCATCTTCGGCGGCAAGCCTATCGTGCGCGGTCACCGCATGGCGGTCGAGCATATCCTGGGGATGTTAGCAGCAGGCGACACCACCGAAACGCTCTTGGACGGCTATCCCTGGCTGGAACGCGAAGATGTGCAAGCCTGCTTACTTTACGCCCAGCGCGTTGTCGGTAGCGAGCGTGTGGTGCCTCGCTTTGTCACAGCAAACGCATGAAGCTACTCTTAGACTCCTGTATAGATCGCCGTGCCCAACCAGAATTACAAGCCGCCGGCCATGACGTGGATTGGGTAGGTAACTGGCCGGCTGATCCTGGGGATGCGGCCATTCTTGCTCATGCTCATCAACAGGATCGCGTACTGGTAACATTAGACAAAGATTTTGGCGAACTCGCGGTTGTCCACGGTCACGTACATAAAGGCATTATACGACTGGTCAGGATCATGGCCCGACAGCAAGGGAGTGAATGCGTGCGGGTCTGCCAAATGTATATGGCCGATTTGCTGGCTGGGGCAATCATTACCGTAGATCCCAAACACATCCGCGTGCGCCTCACCAGCAAGGACTATAATGGCCGCGAATAATCCGCAATCCGCAATCCGCAATCCGCAATATACTGTCCCCTATGGGCGGGGGGAACTGCAATTCACTTTGCCGGCGGGGATGCGCGGCACCGTGGTTGAGCCGGTGGCGGTGCCAGTGCTGGCCGACGTGCCCGCTGTCGTGCAGGCTGCTCTGGCCGCGCCGCACGGCCCGCGCCTGCGCGACCTGCCCGCCGTGCGGCCGGGTGCGCGCGTGACCATCGTTGTCACCGACAGCACCCGCGCCTGCCCCGACCGCCTGCTGGTGCCGCCGTTGCTCGATGAACTGGTGGCCGGCGGCGTGGCCGAGAGCGACATCACCGTGCTGGTCGCGCTGGGGATGCACCGCGGTAGCACCCCCGCCGAACTGAAAGAGAAACTGGGACCGGCCGTGCTAGGCCGCGTGCGCGTGATTGATCATGCCGCCGAAGATCCGGCGCAGTTGGTAGATTTGGGCATGACGACCGGCGCGTTGCCGGTGCCCATCGTGCTGAACCGCGCCGCCGTGGAAGCCGATGTGCTGCTGGCAACCGGCATCGTGGAACCGCACCAGTACGCCGGGTACTCCGGCGGGCGCAAAACGGTGGCTATTGGCGTGGCCGGGGCGGCCACCATCGGCGCGACGCACGGCCCGCGCTTCCTCGACCACCCCGGCACGCGCCTGGGCAATTTGGCCGGCAACCCGTTCCACGAAGCCGTGACCGAGATCGCCCGCCGCGCTGGGCTGGCCTTCGTGCTCAACGTGGTCTGTGATGATCATGGCCGGGTGGTCGCGGTGGAAGCCGGTGCGCCGGAGCCGACCTTCGACTCGCTGGCCGCGCAGGCCGCCCGCCTCTACACCGTGCCCGTACCCCATGCCTACGATCTGGCGATTGGCGGCGTGGGCTGGCCCAAAGACAGCAACCTCTACCAAGCCTCGCGTGCCGCGTCCTATCTGTACTTCGCCCCGCGCCCTGTCGTGCGGCCCGGCGGCGCGTTCATCATCCCGGCGCGCTGCGAAGAAGGCGCGGGCCAGGGCACGGGCGAGCGCAACTTTTTCGCCGCCATGCGCGATGCCCCGTCGATCCAGGCCATTCTCGACGATGCACGGCAAAACGGCTACCCGCCCGGCCAACAGCGCGCTTTCATCCTGGCCCGCGTGCTGGCCGACAACCCCATCATCATCGTTGGGGCCGACGATCCCGCCGTCATCCGCCAAGCCCACCTGGACACCGCCCCCACCCTCGAAGCCGCCCTCAGCCAAGCCGCCGCCGCCCTCGGCCCCCGCCCCCCAGATGCCCCACCCCTCGAAGTGCTAATCGTCCCCCACGCCCTGCTCACCCTGCCCGTGGTCGGCGGGCCGTGAGCCGTGAGCCGTGAGCCGTGAGCCGTGAGC
>JALYUO010000424.1 GCA_030853735.1 Chloroflexota bacterium | reverse complement strand
TCCATCGGCGCGCAGCAGTTCGAGCGAGGCGTAGGAGACCGGCAGCAGGCGCGCCAGTTCGCCCGCCGCCGCCGCCAGCACGCCCGGCAGATCGAGCCGCCCCGCCACCGCCTGGATAGCCCGGTTGAGGATCGCCAGCCGGTTGCCGCGATCCTGCCATTCGTGCAGCAGGGCGGCATTTGCCAGGGCCACGGCTACCGGCCCGGCCAGCAGCGTCAGCAGGTGCAGATCCGCGCTGCCCAGCCGGTAGGGTCGCGCATCCTCGACGCTGATCACCCCTAACACGCGTGCGTCGTGCAGAATCGGGCAGCAGACCTGGCCGGCCGCCGCCGGGTGCATTCGCACCGCATGAGGATCGCCCTTGCTGTCACGGATCAACACCGCCGTGCCGCTTTGTGCGACCCGCCCCAGCACGCCGCTAGTCAGCGGCAGGCTCGGCGGCAGGTCGGGGTAGCCATGCTGGGCCAGCAGGCGCAACAGGGTGCCGTCGCAGCTATAGACGCTGACCAAGCTATAATCAAACAGCGTGGTCAGGCCGTCCGTCACCTGCTGGGCAATCGTCGCCTCGTCATGACTGGCGGCCACGGTGTTTGCCAGCCGGGCCAGGTTCACCAATTCGCGCGCTTGCCGGCGGGGGCCACTGACCCCCAGCCAAGCGTGGCGGACATCCGCGAGGACTGCATGGCTGAAGCCGGTCGCCAGAAAGTAGGCCGGAATGACCACGATCAGATGGGTCGGCCAGGCGGGGTCGCCAGGGTGCAGCGCATAGGGGATGCTGCTGCCCAGCGCTGCCAGCCCGGTCAAGGCCAGCGCCCCGCCCAACGGCAAAAACATGGCCGGGCCAATGAGCAGCAGGAAAAAGAGCACGTCCATGCCGCCGGCGGGACCGTAGTACGCCGCGCCTGCGCTCAGGCCGGCCAGGGCCAGGATATAACCTAGTGCGTAGCGCCGGCGATGCGCCCAGAGGCGCGGAGTCAGCAGAGGATGGACAAACAGGCGCTCAGCGGGCGCGGGGGCCGCTGGGCCCAGCGGGGGGCGTTCCAGCAGCGCGGGTGGCCCAGCCGGCGCGGCGGAGGACCGCAAAGCTAATCTCGGGTGCGCCGCAACGGAATGTTCGCCGTGAGCCGGTCGGTATTCGATCCGGGCGTGATCACGACTTCAATCCCGTCTTGGTCAATATCTACATATTTGGAGATCACGGCGATAATATCTTCCCGAATCGCTTCCATCACTTCGGGCGGCAGCTTCACGCGGTCTTGCACGAGCACCAGTTGCAGGCGCTGCTTGGCAACCGTGCCACTGCTAGGCCGGTTGCGCCGTCCGAAAAGGTTGTTCAGCAGTTGCACAGCGGGTTGCCTCTCGCTTATCGGGATGCCCGCCCACCGCCGCCACCGAGCAGCTTCCGCATCCGGTCCATCCAGCCCGTCTCGCCGGTCAGGTTCAGGTAGGGTACATCCTCGCCCAGCATCCGGCGCGCGATGTTGGTGTAGGCTTGGCCGGCGCGCGACACGCGATCCATCACCGCCGCCTCGCCGCGGTTGGTGCTGATGACCACGCTTTCGTCGTCGGGCACCACGCCCAGCAGCTCCACCGCCAGGATCTCGATCACATCATGCTGGGTCATCATTTCGCCGCGCCGCACCAGTTCGGGCCGGATGCGGTTGAGGATCAGGCGCGGCGAGGGCAGGCCGTTGGCCTCAACGAGGCCGATCACGCGGTCGGCATCACGCACCGCCGACACTTCGGGCGTGGTGACAATGATCACCGAGTCGGCTCCGGCAATGGCGTTCTTGAAGCCCTGTTCAATGCCGGCGGGGCAATCCACCAGCACAAAATTGAACTCGGTTTTGAGGTGGTCGCACAGCAGGCGCATCTGGGCCGGGTTGACCGCGCTTTTATCGCGCGTCTGGGCGGCGGGCAGCAGATAGAGGTCGGGGAAGCGTTTGTCTTTGATCAGCGCCTGGCGAATGCGGCAGCGGCCTTCCACCACGTCCACAATATCGTAGACGATGCGCTTTTCCAGCCCCATCACCACGTCGAGGTTGCGAAGACCGATGTCGGCATCAATCACCACGACCTTTTGCCCTAGCAAGGCCAGCGCCGTGCCCAGGTTGGCGGTCGTCGTCGTCTTGCCCACGCCGCCCTTGCCCGATGTCAGCGTGATCACCCGCCCCACCTGTTGCGCGGGGAAGGGCACCGCCGCCCCACCGGCGGCGGCGAAACCATTGCCGCCGGCTTGCTGTGCAGCGAAAGATGCGTCTGGGGCGTTGCTGCCGGGGGGCGCGGGGTACTGCGGGCCGCTGCCATTTGTCATGCCAAAATCCTCTGTTTATATAGATGCCGGCCTGCCACGAGGCCAGCCTACCCGACCGGTTGTGCTGGCACCACTTTACACTAGAATGGGCCGAATTGCAAGCGCGGCACTGTGCGGCTGACATCGTCACATAACGCGGATTGCACCACAAAGACACAAAGCACACAAAGGAATCAGCGGAAATCTTTGTGTGCTTTGTGTCTTTGTGGTGGCATTCCGTTAGGGAGCGAGCAGGCCACGCCGTTGCGCCGCGAAACGGCCCAGTTTGCTCAACAGTACCACGTAGGGTGTGCCGGCGTTTTCAGGATGGTACTCGAAGACGGCGCGCTGGAAGTATTGCACGGTGTAGGTCTGGCCGTTGAGGGCGTTGCGCTCCTGAAACTCTTCGCTGATGGGGTAGCCCTGCTGGGCGAGGCCACCGTGGGCTTCCCAGTAGATGCGGAAATCGCCGCCGACGGTATGGCCGGTTTCGGGGAACAGGCGGGCGCGGTCGTTATTGACGTGCTGATTGGGTGCCCCCGCCGTGCCGTAGCGTTGGGCGTAGGCTTCCACGCCGAGCAAACTGAGCAGAATGTCGTAGGGCGGCGCATTCTCCGGGTGCTGCTCAAAGACGGCGCGCTCGAAATATTGCGTCTGGTACATTTTGCCGTCAGTGGGCGATGCCTCGGCGTGCAGTTCGGTCAGCGGGTAGCCCTGCTGGGCCAGCGCGCCATGCTCTTCCCAGTAGGCCAGCAGCGGATCGGCGATGGTGTGGCCGGTTTGCGGGAAGGTGCGACTGTCGGTGCAGGGGCCGGGGCTGCGGTGTAACACTACTTTCAATGCGTCTGGTCTATGTACCGTGCCGGCGGCCCACAATTCGCCGCCGACCACGGATAACGCTGTGAGATCGGCCCACGAGGCAGTGGGTAGTGGATCGCGGGCCTCACTCCAGGTGGTGCCGTTCCAATGGAAGAGGAGCGGCTTGTCCAGCCGCTGCGCCGCGATCCAGACCTCGTTGGGATTGACGACCGCGACGCTGTGTAACCAGGTATTGCCCGCTGCGGCAGAGGCCGGCAAGACAGGAAAGGGGACACGGCTCCAGGTGTGCCCATCCCAGTGCAGCACCATGACCTCGCTCCCGCCGCTGAAGCCGACCGCCCACACATCGCTGGGGCCAGACCCGGCCACCGCGCTCACGTAAGATGACCCCACGATGGGTAGTGTTACCTGGCTCCAAATGGTGCCGTCCCAATGTAACAGCAGCGCCTTTTTCGGCGGATCGTTGGCGGGAACCCACAGGTTGTCCCGACTGAGCGCCGTGATGCTGTACAGCGGTCGCAGCCCAGCAGGCAACACCGCTTGGCTCCAAGTGTGCCCATCCCAGTGCAAGACCAACGCCTGGGGATCAGATGTCATGTTGTAGCCACCAACGGCCCACACATCATCGCGTCCCGTAGCGGCCAGCGCGTGCAATTCCACGCCGGGCAGCGGAGGAGCCGGCACCTCTTGCCACGTCGTGCCATCCCAATGCAGAATCAGACCCTTGCCTGATACCACGCTACCGGTATAGCCTATAGCCCAGGCATCGTCGGCGGCCGGTGCGACCACGGCAGTCAGAGCACTGGATTGTGGGTTCGGGCTGGGCACTTCCCGCCAGACGCTGCCGTTCCAGTGGCGGATCCAGGTGATGGTGCGGTGGGTTTCGTCACTGTAATTAGATCCCACGTTCCAGATATCGTTAGATGCACGCACCGCTATGCTGCCGGAGGACAGCTCGGGTTGGCCCCCGGTGATGGGCAGCGGAGTCCAGCCCTGACACAGCGGGGCGGGTGGCGTAGGGGGCACGGTTTGGGCGGTGGCATTGCCACGCCCGGTGGTTAGCAGCAGCAGGCTGCCTAGCAGGAGAATCCAGCGGTGCGGTGCGCGGTGCTTGCTCATCATTGCTACTCCTCTGTTACATGGTTGCGGGCCACCACTGTCACTAGGCGGCGGTCCAGGGGCTATCGGGTGGGGCTACGGGCCGAGCAGGCCGCGCCGTTGGGCGGCGAAGCGGCCCAGTTGGCTCAACAGCACCACATAGGGCGTGCCGGCGTTTTCGGGATGATACTCAAACACAGCGCGCTGGAAGTATTGCACGGTATAGGTCTGGCCGTTGAGGGCGTTGCGTTCCTGGAACTCCTCCGAGATCGGGTAGCCCTGCTGGGCGAGGCCGCCGTGGGCTTCCCAGTAGAGGCGAAAGTCGCCGCCGACGGTATGGCCGGTTTCGGGGAAGACGCGCGCCCGGTCGTGATTAACCTGTTGGCCGGGCGCACCGGCGGCCCCATAGCGTTGGGTATAGGCTTCCACGCCGAGCAAACTGAGCAGAATGTCGTAGGGCGGCGCATTCTCCGGGTGCTGCTCAAAGACGGCGCGCTCGAAATATTGCGTCTGGTACATTTTGCC
>JALYUO010000420.1 GCA_030853735.1 Chloroflexota bacterium | reverse complement strand
AACCCCGCCCCCACGACCGCGCCAACTGCTGCTCCCCCACCGCCCACGGAAGCGCCGTTGATCGTGCCCACATTGCCGCCGGTTGGCCCCACTGCGCCGGTTGCCGCGACTGCCGCGCCGACCACGTCCGCCCCGGTGCCGCCCACCGCTAGCGGCGGCGGGCCGGCAACCGTAGTGCTGGCCGAAGACAAAAGCCTACAAGCGGTGGCCCACGCGCAGGGCGTATCGCTCGGTGCGCTGCTGGCCTACAATGATATTCGCAACGTGCGCGACGCGAAGGCGAACGCCACGATCAAGATTCCACCCGCCGACTACAAGCCGGGCGAATTGCGCTATACCATCCGCTCCGGCGACAACCTGACCAACATCGCCGGCCTGTTCGGGACCAGCATCGAGGCTATCGCCGGCCGCAACGGTATCAGCAATCCCAGCGCCATTTACGCCGGGCAGAACATTGTCATCGCGCTGCCGTAGCCGGGCGGCTCAAAGTTTCATTAGTTTAAGTGCAACCTGTCTTCGCAGGTTGCACTATTGGGAACTAAGATTCACGCGAAAAAGTCACGTACAGCGCAGCAAAAGGATATCCCTAGCTCACTTCAACCTTCACCCAGAGCGCGATGTCAACGCGGCTGATTGTACGGCTTCACTCTCGCCGCGAGTTACAGCCTGACGAGCTGTATCCACCTGCGCGTCACTCAAGCCCTTACGAACTTCATCAAGATTTATGATGGGCTGGAGCGTAACCCTCACCGACTGCACATCTATTGTTTTTGCTGATGTACCAGCCTGAATAATTTTTAGATCCACTCCGCCGTTGGCGTTCCGCTCGGCCGTAAAGGAAATTTGTAGCTCCACTGACCCTACTACGAACAGCGGATGCTGATCATCATGTGTGGCGAGCAACTCTCTTTTGACCTGTGAGATCAACTCCTGGATGCCTATCATTTCGTTATCAGCCATGTCTATCCTGCACTCCTCTAATGGAAAGTTGTGATTTCAAAGGTGAGCAGTTGTCAACGACAATGGATATAGACAGGAGCTTCACCTACTCGGAAAACTTAGGCGCTTTCAAGGTTGAACGCACAACTACCACACCTGTGATCCCGCTATTCAATGCCCATTTCGGCTGCAACGGCCTTTAACTTAAGATTGCCGGGATTCTCCTCTCGAGCCCCACGAATAAGAGTAGGCAACTGATTATTGGTGATGGTCCAGCCTATGAGGTTGAGGGTGATGTCAGTGAGGGTATCGCCTCCCGCAATGGCACGCAGGTTCTTTGCAAGGACAAACGTCACTAGTTGGTTTAAGTCTGCTTCCCTGGGAAAAGCACTGAGGAATGCCTCTACTATTGTTTTTGTCATGCTGATCTGATCTGCACCTGGATCGGGTGTGGGTGCTAGACCTGACTTGTTGTTGAAGAACAACTGCGAGGCATCTACCCCCTCCCTCACCAGCAACTTGGGGGTATCAGCTTCCTCTAAATTGTCCATATCGATCTGAGTGCATCCAACATCGAACGCTGTTTGTACACTCCGATCATAGCCCAGCGTCTCGTAAAAACCCCCTGCGAAGTCAATAGCTGCTGTATCACTGATCGAACGCGACATTCCGACAACGCATCCAATCTCGCTGACCAATGTCTGGGCTTGGATCGCAGAAAAGCACGCGTTCAGTACCACACATTTGGTATTATCTTTTAGTGCTCGAAATAAACGACTTAGGGTTGGTGGAGTGAGCAGTTTACGGTTGCCGTTGTTGTCTTGGAGAACGAGTTGACCGTCATTACTCCCGTGCCCCGAAAAGTGAACAATATAAGGTTGGTAACGTAGCAGATAGCCCGCTAAATCACTGGGTCGAGCCGCAAACCCATTTACCAGCTCGAATTTATCTCTTGATCCTGCTCCCCGCAGCCGTTGGTCGATAGTACGAATCTCCTCATCCAGTCGTAAGCGGTTGGTGTCGATAGGATTAGCCGCTAAGAATAGGATATTCATAAGGCAACTCCTTTGATGTTTACTTGAATTTACACCTTTACTGTCTGCATAGCCTAAAGAAGCTACCACTTATCACGGGCTTATTTAGCCCCGCAAACCGGCGACCGTGGTCGCATCCAGGCGTTGGACCACGGCGGCAACGAGGCGCGCCGCCTGTTCCAGGTCGCCCCGGTGGATGATCGAGGCGGCGCTGTGGATATAGCGGGCCGCGACCCCGATGGCGATAGACGGCACACCCGCGCCGAACAGTTGCATTCGGCCCGCATCGGTGCCGCCACCGGGGATCCAGTCATATTGGATGGCGATGTCCTCGGCGGCAGCTACACTGCCCACAAGGTCGCGCAGGCGCGTGTTGGGGATCAGGCTGCCGTCATAGATCAGCACGACCGGCCCCTGGCCCAAGCGGCCCTGCGCGTCGTCTTTTTCCAGGCCCGGCGTATCACCGGCCACCCCCACATCGAGCGCGATGCCCACATCGGGCGTGGTGAGATGGGTCAGCGTGCCTGCGCCGCGCAGCCCGACCTCTTCCTGCACCGTCGCGCCACTGTAGAGGACGTTAGGGTGCGGCGTGTCGGCCAGCAGGCGGCAGACTTCGAGCGCCACCGCACAGCCCATGCGGTTATCCCAGGCTTTCGCCAGCAGGAATTGCGGGTTGCTCATCACGGTGAAGGGGCAGATCGGCACTATCGGGTCGCCGGGGCGCACCCCCGCCGCAATCGCCGCCGCTTTGTCGCCCACGCCGATGTCAATGAACATTTCCTTTTTCTGCACGATCTTCGCGCGCTCTTCGGCGGTCAGGATGTGCGGCGGCTTGGAGCCGACCACGCCGGTCAGGTCGCCCTGGCGCGTGCGAACCGTGACCCGCTGGGCCAGCATCACCTGCTCCCACCAGCCGCCCAGCGGTTGGAACTTGAGGAAGCCTTCGTCGGTGATGCGCGTGACCATAAAGCCCACTTCGTCGAGATGGCCGGCGATCAAGATGCGCGGGCCGTCACCGGCGGCGCTGCTGCCCACCTTGCGGACGGTGACACTGCCCAGCGCGTCGCGCAGCACCTCGCCATAGGGAGCCAAGCGACGCGCCATGATGTCGCGCACTTCGTCTTCCTGCCCCGGCACGCCCAGCGCCTCCGTCAGTTCCCGGCACAGCGCTAACAGATCATCGTCCATCGGGCCTCCTACTTGTTGAGTTCTGAGTTCTGAGTTCTGAGTTCTGAGTTCTGAATTAACGACGACTGCCGCCCGCCGCCCGCCGCCCACGGCCCACGGCCCACGGCTCACCGCCCACGGC